>CAMZLA010000108.1 GCA_947311665.1 uncultured Candidatus Altimarinota bacterium
TTGGAAATTGCAAAACGAGTACAAAAAAAACAGCCCTACAGAAAAATTTCTGAAGAAACTGGAGCCAGTTCCGCCACCATTACCAGAGTTGCCCATTGGCTGAAATATGGAAATGGTGGATATGGAAAAGTGTTGAGTTGTTATGATTAGATAAATTTTCTATCCAGAAGTATTTTGAGGAGGATACATTTCTTCTAACATTTTCTTTTTATAAGATTCTAAAGATTTAAACGATTCTAAAGATTCTGTTCCCTTTTTAATATATAAAAGAACTGAATTTGACTCATAATCGTTTACTATTTTATATTCCTCGTCTTTTAGGTTATATTTTTTTACTACATTAGGGATTTCAGATTCATCTTGAAAACCCCCTGCAGTTCCTGCCATTTTAAATTCTTTAGACATAAAATAACCATTCTTAAAAAATTTATTTCGTAATTGACGATCTATTTTCCTAGATAATTTTTTATTTCCTAATTGAAAATCTTCAGATAATTGAGAATCTTCAGATAATCGTAATTGAAAATCTTCAGATAATCGTTTTTGACGATCTTTAAGAATTTGTAATAAATTATTTTTTTCTACTTCTTTCAATTGTTCTTTCGCTTGTTCTGCTTGTCCCAAGCTTTTGTCTGTTTCTTCTATTCTTTCATTTGGAGGCATATTTATGTTTGTTAAAAAGTATTTCATAGTTATTGTACATTATTTCTTTCTTTCTTTCAATACTTTTAAAAAAAAAGGTGCAAAACAATGAAGAATACAAAAAAGCATAAGAAAAAACTTATTTATCTATAAATTATCCCTCTCAATTTAAAAAACGAGACATTTCTATCATTTTAATAATATTTCCCATGAAAATAGCTATACAATCTAAAGGTCGTTTGTCTGATGACTCACTCAATCTTTTACAAAAAGCTGGATTTATTTTTCAGCGAACAAATAGAAGTCTAACGGCAAAAATTGAAAATTTCCCGCTTGAAATATTATTTCTTCGAGCCGGTGATATTCCAGAAATTGTGGCAGATGGAATTGCTGATATTGGAATTTGTGGACAAAATACGATTATTGAATCTGAAGAAAAAGTTGAAGAAATTTTGGAATTGGGATTTGGAAAATGTCGTCTCTGCCTTGCAAGTCCAGCATATCAACAATATGAATGGAAAAATGGAATGAGAATTGCAACATCATATACCAAAATTTTAGAAAATTTTTTGAAAAAAGAAAAACGAATAGCCGATCTTGTAACCCTTGCCGGTTCGGTAGAAATTGCCCCAAAACTCGAAATATCAGATATTGTTTGCGATCTTGTCTCCACTGGTTCTACTTTAAAAATGAATGGATTGAAAGTGAGAGAAACTATTTTTAGTTCTCAAGCAGTTCTCATAAAAAATAAAAACCTAACCGATGATATGCTTTTTATTTTAGAAGAATTTCTTCTTCGCCTTTCATCGGTTCTTTCGGCTAAAAACACAAAATATATTGTAATGAATGCTCCAAAAGAAAATATTGAAAAAATTTCTGCCTGCATTCCGTCCATAGATTCCCCTACCATTACTCCATTATCTGATGAAAAAATGGTTTCCATTTCATCGGTTATAACAGAAAACACTTTTTGGGAAACGATAGAAAAATTGAAAAAAAATGGAGCAACAGGAATTTTGGTTATGCCTATTGAAAAAATCATTGAATAACTCCTTCTGTAGGTAATGTTTCGATAGGCTCAACAACCGCGATATCTTCGTTTTTAAAACTCTTCCTAATAAAAAAATTTTAACAAAATATTATATGAAATGTATAAAAAATCTTATTGAAAAAATAGAAAATGAAAAAATTATTGAAATTTCTACTGATGAACAGCTGGAAAAAATTTGTGAACGCTCTTCTGTAGATTATAGTGAAAATTCAAAAACAATGAAAATTGTGAATGAAATAGAAAAAAACATTTCTGGACTCTCTCCTCAAAAAGCCGATGAATATATTTCACAGCTCACAGAAAAATTTGATGGAGTACAAATGAAAAATTTTAGAGTTTCATCAGATGAATTTTTAGAAGCAGAAAAAATAATTTCTCAAAGCACAGAAAGTAAAGCGTTTATAAAAGCAATAAATGTTGCATATGAAAACATCTCAACTTTTCATCAGTTACAAAAAAAAGAGAATATTCAAAAAATCACAACATCAGCTGGAGTAAAATGCTGGCAAGAGTTTCGAGCAATAGAAAAAGTAGGATTATATATCCCTGCAGGAACAGCTCCATTATTTTCAACAGTTTTAATGCTCGCTATTCCAGCACAAATAGCTGGATGTAGAAAAAAAATATTATGCACACCTCCAAATAATGAAGGAAAAGTTGCACCAGAAATTTTATATGTTGCACAAAAATGTGGAATTGATGAAATATATAAAATTGGAGGAGCACAAGCTATTTTTACAATGGCATATGGAACACAACAAGTACCAAAAGTAGATAAAATTTTTGGACCAGGAAATAGTTTTGTTACTGCTGCAAAAATGAAAATTTCATCATTTTCTGCAATAGATATGCCAGCAGGACCAAGTGAAGTATTGGTTATTGCCGATGAAAATGCCAACGAAATATTTATTGCTGCCGATTTACTTTCTCAGGCAGAACATGGAACAGATTCTCAAAGTGTTTTAGTGTGTTCATCGGTTGCAAAAGCAAAAAAAGTTTTTGAAGAAATTTCTTTACAACTGGAAACATTACCACGAAAAGATATTGCAAAAAAATCATTGGAAAATAGTTTTTGTATCATCGCAAAAAACACCGATGAAATGATAAAAATTTCTAATATATATGCTCCAGAACATTTAATTTTACAAGTGGAAAATTGGGAAACAATTGTTTCACAAATAACAAATGCAGGAAGTGTATTTTGTGGAAAATATTCTTGTGAATCGTTGGGTGATTATGCAACAGGAACAAATCATACATTGCCAACAAGTGGGTTTGCAAAAAATTATTCTGGAGTGAACCTGATGAGTTTTGGGAAAATGATTACTTTTCAAGAAGTGAGTAAAAAAGGAATTGATGAATTGGGAGAATTGGTTGAGATAATGGCAAAACGAGAAGCTCTTGATGGGCATGCAAATGCTGTGAAAGTAAGGAGAGAAAATATATAATTTGAAAAAAATATTATGAACAAAATAATAAAAAGGCACAATATATTGTGCCCCAACAAAATAATAATAGACCCGTAGGGGTTCAATATTTTGAACCCTTAAAACAATGATATTTCAACCCTTAAAACCACAATATTTGAACCCCTAATATATAATTTTAAACCCCATTATGAAAAATTTTGATGAATATAAAATCCATCGGCGAAAATCAATAAGAGTAAAAGATTATGATTATTCACAA
>CAMZLA010000109.1 GCA_947311665.1 uncultured Candidatus Altimarinota bacterium
AATTTCAGAAAAATTTAATTAAATATGGAGTTGAATATGCATCTTCAAAAACAAAAGGTATAGTAAAAGAACGAATGAATTATCTCTATGGTTTGCAAGATGTAACAGAAATGAAAGGAGTGCAGAGGTATGTGGAGGTGATGAAATTATCTCATTCATCAGCATTAAAGAAATTAAAAAATTGGTCTCTCTCTTCATCTTCTGGAGTAACAAATGGATCAAAAGCTTCTGATGCAACAAGTCTTGAAGGAATAAAAGAATCAACAATATTTGGTATGAATGTTTTTTATGATTTTTTGGTTGAAAATAACTTCATTCAAAACGGGGAGAATGTTGTATGTACTGGAGGGACTGAAGATGGACATAGTGTAAGCAGTAAATTGAATGGATGCACTCATTCTGGGGGAGATAAATTTGATGTTGGGTATGGATCAAATGGCTTTTCTCGGAAGGAAATGTTAAAATATTTTCATGACAATGGAATAAAAGGTAAAAAAAAGAGTGGGTATAATAGAAATCTTGTTTATATTTTTACTTATAAAGGAGTTACTTTCCAGTATCATGATGAAACAACTCATGGAGATATTGCTGTATTATCGGTAAATAACAATAGCTATAAAAAATCTAAGCTCCCTAATTCCTCTAAAAAAAATATAGAAAAAAAAGAAAAAATTCCACAATATACAATTGTTAAATGTACTACAGCTCAAGCCATTAAATATGAAAGAAGTGGGAAAGTATTTGATAGTTCAGGAAGGAGAATTATGTATTGTATTACGGATACAGCCCCTTTTTCCCTTAGGAAATCAAAAATCCCTCATTCAAAGAAATATGGGGCAGCTCATGGGACAGGTTTTGATGAACTTGAGCATGGAAAGGCTAATGATTTCAAGGTTTCTCAATCATCAATAAACCAAGGGGCAAGAAAAACTGATTATGCATATCTTGTTACTAAAAAAGGCTTACTTATAAATTTTTTTCCGGACAATTTAGGTTATGGAGCAATGGGGGAAACTCTTGTTTTAAAAAAGGCAAAAATGGATCCCAATTTTAATTATAATACTATAGCTGTTGAATTTGCTTTGCGAGCAGATAATAGCAATGGAGATGGAGTAGAACCATTAAATAATGCTCAGAAAGCTGCAGGGAAATATTTCTTTGCAATGATTAGGGCAAAGCATAATATTCCAAAAAATCATTTATTTACATCGAGGGATCCTGTGCGAGGAATTCCAGAATCTCATATTGATGATTTTAGTGATTCAGATCGTATTGCTTTGGGTATTCCAACAAAATCAGAAGCTCATGATTTTATTAACAGTATAAGAGTTGCATAAGAATTTTCTTTTTATCTCTCCTTCCTTAAAACTCAAACCCTTCCTCCAAAACTTTAATCTCTTTCCAAAATTCAGGATCTTCCTTAATCTGTTTTTTTATTTTTTTTGTCGCATGTAAAACAGAGGTATGATCTCGCCCAGAAAATAAATCTCCAATAGCCTGCAAAGAAGCATTGAAATGTTTTTGCATGAGATACATAGAAACTTGTCGAGGAATCATATACATTCGAGACCTTTTTTTCCCTAACACTTCATCAGTTTCGGTATGATAATGCTCACTCACTGCTTCAACCAGCTCTTGCATTGTCGATATTTTTTTTACTGATTGAATTCCCACCCCCATAATATTGTTTTTAATATCAACTCCTTTATTCAATTTTCGGAGCATATCAGCAATTTTTTCTGTTGTGGGAGTTGTTCCTGTTAGCTCTATCATCGCTTTCAATTGCAAAATAACTCCTTGCAATTCACGAATAGAGTGTTGAGTATTGTATGCAATAAAATTTAAAACATCTTCTTCTAGCATTACCCCTGCTTCACTTGCTTTTACTTGTGAAATAGCAAGACGAGTTTCAAAATCTGGAAATTGGACATCGGCAATCATTCCCATAGAAAATCGACTTTTCACCCTGTCTTCTGTAAGTTCCAATTCCATAGGTGGTCTATCTGATGAAAAAATCATCTGCTTTTTTCCATTATATAAATCATTGAATAGATGAAAAAATATTTCTTGGGTTCTGTCTTTTCCTGCAAGAAATTGAATATCGTCTAAAATAAAAACATCTACTTGTCGATATTTTTTTCGTACTTGTTCCATTTTTCGTTTTTGAATAGCATCTACTACTTCTGCAATAAAATTTTCTGTTGTGAGATATACAACGAGTTTGTTTGGATATTTTCGTAAAATTTCATTGGCTGTTGCTTGCAAAAGATGTGTTTTCCCCAACCCAACAGAACCATAAATAAATAATGGATTATATGCTCCTCCTGGTTTATTGGCAACCGCTTGACTCGCTGCATGTGCTAGTTGACTTTCTTCTCCAATAACAAAATTTCTCAATGTATAATTACTATCGAGCATCTTGGAAATAAATGTTTCATTTCCTTTTTTTATTCGTACTGATGATTGTTTTGGTAGTTTTCTTACATTTGTTGTTTTTTCTGATGAAGAAGAATTTGATGAGTTTTCAGCAAATAATTTTTTCATATCAACGGACATATGACTATTGTCTCCTTCTAAACTTCCATCTACTTCTACTTCAATTTTTTGAATAGCAGGATATGTTTTTCGTAAAATATCAAGAATATGTTTTGAATGATTTTTTATAAATTCTTCATAAAAAATTCGTGAAGTAATAATAGTTGCAGTTGTATCATTTACTTCTTTCAATGAACTATTCATAAACCATGTCATTACTTTCCCTTTAGGAATTTTTGTTGCAAGTTCAACAAGTACATTTTCCCAAAAAGGCAATAAATCTGGCATAAAAATAAATAATATTACATATTGATAGGACTCATAGTGTAAAAGTTTTCCACAAAATATGCAATATACTATTTTATAATTTTTTATATATGATATTCTTTTTTATAATATATCCATCAGAGTTGTTGTATGTCTCGAAAATTAGGAATTATTGGTGAAAATTTAGCATCGGAATATTTAGAAAAAAAAGGGTATATTATTCTTCAAAAAAATTTTTGTATTCCAGGTGGAGAAATAGATATTATTGCAATGGATGAAAATATTTTTGTTTTTATTGAGGTGAAAATGAGGTCTCAGGGAAATCATGGAACACCTGAAGAAAGTATAACTCCGCGAAAATTAAATTTTTTACGAAGGTCTATTCATAAATATTTTCTTAAAAAAAATATTTCTCTCTATGATGTTGATTTTAGAATGGATTTAATTGCTATTGAAAATAATTATATAGGAGATATTGCAATACGGCATTATAAAAATGCATTTCTATTTGATGATTTCTAAAGAATACGATACTCTTTTTTTTGAATACCTTTATTAAGGGAATTTAAAAATTATTATTTAACATAGTACATATGGAACTTTTATATGAAAAAGATGCTGATAGAAGCATTATATCAGGAAAAAAAATTGCAGTTATTGGATATGGAGCACAAGGAAGAGCTCAAGCATTGATGATGCATGATTCTGGAGTTGATGTTGTTGTTGGTTTACGAGAAGGAGGAGCATCATGGAACCTTGCACAGGAAGATGGTTTGAAAGTTGCAACTATTTCTGAAGCAGCAAAACAAGCCGATATTATTCATATTCTTATTCCTGATGAAGTGCAGGCAAAAGTATATGAAGCAGAAATTGAAGAATATATTATAGAAGGAAAAACACTTTCTTTTTCTCATGGGTTCAATATTATTTTTAATAAAATAACACCACCAGAAGGGGTTGATGTTATTATGGTTGCACCAAAAGCTCCTGGTACAGAAGAAAGAAAAGTATACCTTGAAGGATTTGGAGTTCCAGCTTTAATTGCTGTTGAAAAAAATGAAACAGGAAAAGCAAAAGATATTGCATTGGCAATGGCAGATGCAATGCACTTTACAAAAGCAGGAGTAATGGAATGTTCGTTTGGTCAAGAAGCATATGAAGATTTATTTGGAGAACAAGCGGTTCTTTGTGGGGGAGCAGTAGAACTTGTAAAAGTAGGATTTGAAGTTTTAACAGAGGCCGGGTATCCACCAGAAATGGCATATTTTGAATGTCTTCACGAATTAAAACTTATTATAGATTTGATTTATGAAGGAGGAATTGAACATATGTATGAAGTTGTTTCAAATACAGCAGAATATGGAGGACGAACTGTTGGTCCAAAAATTATCACATCAACTGCAAAAGAAGCAATGCAAGAAGCATTGAAACGAGTAGAAAATGGGAAATTTTGTGATGAATATTTAGAAGATTTTGAAAATGGATTTGAAAATTTGAATAAAATGCGAGAAGAAGGGAAAACTCATCCTATTGAAATTCATGGAGCTGAAATTAGAAAATTATTTGAAAAAAAATAATATATTTTTTTAGGACTAAAAAAGAACATATTCTATGAATATGTTCTTTTTTATTATAAGAATTTTTATAAAATATAGATATTTCTAATAATTTCACCGTTTCCCAAAAATAGCAGTCCCAATTCTCACGATTGTTGCCCCTTCTTCAATTGCTATTTGATAATCATTACTCATTCCCATAGACAACTCTGTAAAATAATTTATATTTTTCATCAAAAATACTTTTTGCATTTCATCAAAAATATTTTTCATTTCTCTGTAATATTTTCTTTTTTCATCATTTGTAATCCCATATTGTAAAATAGTAAAGAGTCCAGTTATTTTAATATTTTGTAATGATGAAAAATTATAATTATTTATTATTTCTTTAGCTTTCATTTTTGTAAATCCTGTTTTTTTTTCATCATTAGATATATTGATATTGAGAAAAATTTCCATTATTTTGTTTTCTTCTTTGGAAATTTTATTTATTCTCTCCATTAAAGAAAGAGAGTCAACAGTTTCTATGCAATCAAAAAACTGAATAGTTTTTCTTACTTTATTTTTCTGCAATTTCCCAATAAAATGTTTTTTATTGGGAAAAGAGTTCAATATTTCTTTTTTTTCAAGAGCTTCTTGCAGTCTATTTTCTCCAATAATAATTTTTTCATCGATAATTGCCGATTGTAATGTTTGCTTATGGAAATGGGTTTTTGTAGCAATGAGAATTTTAGCATTATGATTATGGATTTGAGAAATTTGAGAAAGAATATTTGTGATGTTTTTTTTAATTGCATTATATCTATTCATATTTTTTTATAAAATTTTTATAAGATGTATATAGGTTTTTATATATTATTGAGAAGTCTAAAATATCACTCATTATACTACTCTAATTTTTGAGTAACAACAATAAAAATAACAATATATATAGAGTGAGAATAAAAAAGAAAAGAAAAAACTTGACAAGAGATACTGTTTCATGAAAATATCTATCAGCTTTACAGAAAGTCTTGGTATGAGCATTTATTGCAAGAGATGAAAAACTCCCTTGAAAAGATGTTGAAAACTAAGGCATTTAACTAATGTATAGAAAAATTATTAAAAAATTATTGTAAAATTTATATGTTACTTCCAAAGAGAACAAAGCATCGAAAAGAATTTCGAGGTCGTGGTAAGGGTGGAGGAAAAGCTCAAAGAGGAGCTAGAATTGCCTTTGGTACATTCGGTATAAAATCTATGACTTATGGGGAAATCACTTCTCGTCAAATTGAAGCTGCTCGTCAGACAATTTCTCGAGCAATGAAGAGGGCTGGAAAATTATGGATTCGTATATTTCCACATACTCCTATTACGCGAAAGGCGGCAGAGGTTCCTATGGGATCTGGTAAAGGGTCTGTTGATTTTTATGTTGCAAGAACAAAACCTGGAACAATATTGTTTGAAGTTGAGGGTGTTACTGAGGAAGTTGCAAGAGAAGCGTTTCGGTTAGCAGGTCATAAATTCTCTGTTAAAACTCGGTTTGTTTCAAAATTTGATTCTTAAAAATTATTACTACAAGATATGAAAAAAGAAGATTACGCATCGTTGGAAAAGATGACGATTTCAGAGCTTCTCAAGAAGTTGGAAATTGCTCGAAGAGATTCAGCATCAATCAAAATTAATGCACGAGTTGGGCAAGAGAAGAATACTTCAACTGTTCGTATGGCTCGAAAAAATGTAGCGCGAATTCAAACAGCAATTTCTGCTGTTGAAAAAAAAGAACTTTTAGCTGTATAATATATGAGAATAAAAAAAGGTGTTGTTGTTTCTTCTAAAGGAGATAAAACAATTGTGGTTCGGGTTGATTCATACTTTAAGCATCCGCTGTATGAAAAAAGAGTTTTGAGATCTAAGAAATTTCATGCTCATGATGAAAACAATTCATGTAATGAAGGCGATTTAGTTGTAATTTCTGAATGTCGTCCTTATTCAAAATTGAAGAGATGGATAGTGAGGGAGGGGTAGTTGTTGGTTTAGTTATTTACATTTCAAGAGAAGAATTATGATTCAAACACAGTCAATGTTGGTAGTTGCAGATAACTCTGGTGCAAAAGAAGTTATGTGTATAAAAGTGCTTGGAGGTTCTAAGCGTCGATATGCTCGAGTTGGAGATCTTATCGTTGTTACAGTTCGAACAGCTGCTCCAAAGGGAGGGGTTAAAAGAAAAAGTATTCAGCGGGCAGTTGTTGTTCGTCAGAGAAAAACAATTAGACGAAAAGATGGTTCATTTCTTCGTTTTGGTGACAATGCCGTTGTCCTTCTTAATTCAGATGGAAATCCTCGAGCTACTCGAGTTTTTGGTCCTATTGCAAGAGAGGTTCGGCATAAGGGGTATCAAAAGATTGTCTCTATGGCTCCAGAAGTTTTTTAAGAAAGTTTAGTTATTGATTTTATTGATTATATGAAAATAAAGAAAGGTGACATTGTTGTAATAATTTCTGGAAAAGATTCTGGGAAAGAAGGGGAGGTTCTTCGTGTGCTTTCTGACAAAGGGCGAGTTGTTGTTAAGGGGTGTAATATGATTACAAAACATATTAAAAAAACAGCCGATTCTGCAGGAGAAAGAATTGAGAAAGAAGCTTCTTTAGATGTTTCTAATGTTATGATTTTAGATGGAGAAGGAAAAGCTTCTCGAATTCTTTATTCTACAGATAAGAAAGGGAAGAAGATTCGGTTGTTTAAAACAACAAATAAAAATATTTCAGAAAATTTTACTAAGGCATAATGAGTTTTGTTACAGAATATACAACATCGGTTGTTCCTCTTTTAAAAAAGAATCTTGGAATTAGTAGTTCAATGGCTATTCCTAAGATGGAAAAAATTGTTATTAATGTTGGGATTGGTTCTTGGCTTCAAGGAGGAAAGGATTTTTCTAAGATAGTAGAAGGAGTTGAGGCTATATCTGGTCAAAAACCAGTAGTAAGAAATGCTCGATTGTCAGTTTCCAATTTTAAACTTCGAAAAGGTATGCCTGTAGGAGTAACTGTTACTCTTCGAGGCAGTAAAATGTTTGATTTCCTCGAAAGAATGGTGAAGGTTGCAGCTCCTCGTATTAGAGATTTTTCAGGATTTTCTGTTCGATCTTTTGACGGAAGAGGGAATTACTCTCTTGGGCTTAAAACATATGAAGTTTTTCCAGAAATTCACTATAAAGAGGTTGTAAAAAATTATGGTTTAGCTATTACCTTTGTTACAACAGCTAACAATGATGAGGCAGCAAAAGAGTTGTTATCATCGTTCAAGTTTCCTTTTAAGAAAAAATAATTTTTCTTAAGAATTTATTTTAATAATTTAAGTTTTTCTCCATGGCGAAAAGATCAATGATAGAGCGGGATAAAAAACGAGCAAAAAAAGTTTCAGATGCTTTGGCAGCAGGAAGCACTCCTCGTTTTAAATGTCGAGTACGAAACAGGTGTCAAGTCTGTGGTAGGCCTCGAGGATATATTCGATTCTTTAAAATGTGTCGAATATGCGTTCGAGAGAATGCAGCGTTAGGTTTAATTCCTGGTCTTAGAAAGGCTAGTTGGTAATATTTTAATTTCTTTTTTTCAGATGATAACAGATCCAATTGCAGATTTATTGACTCGAATTCGAAATGCCTCACGGGCACGACATGATTTCGTTACTATACCTTACTCAAAGATGAAAGAATCTTTGGTGTCTATCTTAAGTGAAGAAGGTTTTGTTGGAGAGTCTAAGGTAGTGAGAAATGAGAAGTTCCCAATGTTGAAGGTTTTTCTTCTTCCTGGAAACACTCAAATAGAGCTTAATAGAAAAAGTTCTCCAGGTCGTCGTCAGTATGTATCTTTTTCAGATCTTCGTACTGTTAAAAATGGTGCTGGTATAGGAATTATTTCTACGTCAAGGGGATTGTTTACTATAGAAAATGCTATGGAACAAGGAATTGGTGGAGAATATATTTGTGAAGTTTATTAATTATTATTATGTCTCGAATTGGAAAAATGCCAGTATCGATTGTATCAGGAGTTTCAGTTGATATAACTGACTCTTCTATTACAGTAAAAGGTCCTAAAGGGTCTCTTTCTTTTAATATTCTTTCGGGAATTGCAATAAAAGAAGAAGATGGGCTTATTGTTGTCGAACGATTGAATGAAGATAAAAAAACTCGATCATTTCATGGGTTAACTCGTGCAACAATTGCTAATATGATTGAAGGGGTTACAAAAGGATATGAAAAACGACTTGAGATTATCGGAGTTGGATATAGAGCTCAGGCAACAGGGAAAAAAATAAATCTTACTCTTGGTTTTTCTCATCCTGTTGAAATGGAAGCTCCAGAAGGAGTAACTGTTTCTATGGATCCAGATACAAAAAATTTAGTTATTGTGTCTGGTATAGACAAACAATCTGTTGGTGAATTTGCTGCAAACATTAGAAAGTTACGAAAACCAGAACCATATAAAGGGAAAGGTATTCGATATTTAGGAGAATATGTAAGAAGAAAAGCAGGGAAATCAGCTGCTAAATAATAATTAAAAAAGTAATACTATATAAAATTTTTATGTCATCAAAAAAATATAATCTTCGACAGAGAAGAAAAATAAGAATTCGGTCTCAAATATCAGGAACAGAAACTCGTCCTCGATTATCAGTGTTTCGTTCAAATAGAGCTTTTTCTGCTCAGCTTATTAATGATGAAACTGGAAAAACAATAGCATCAGCTCTTGTAAAAGAAGGAAATATTGAAGGAGCGAAGAAAGTTGCAGATCTTTTATCAAAAAAATATACAGGATTATGTGTATTTGATAGAAATGGATATGCGTATCACGGAAGAGTTAAAGAATTTGCAGATCATGCACGAACTTTAGGGTTTCAATTTTAAATAATAAATTTTTTATATTTTATGTCTGAAGAATCAGTAAAAACATCGGAGGAAACAGTATCTACTTCTGTAGAAACTTCTTCTACTCCTGAAAAAAAACCTCAACAATCAAAAACTTTTCGACCAAGAGGAAGAGGTGGAAATAAAGGAAGAGGAAGAAAAGGAGGGCGACGAGAACCAAAAGAATTTGAGGAAGAGGTTTTGGATATTGCTCGAGTTACTCGTGTAGTTAAAGGGGGGAGACGAATGCGATTTCTTGCAACTGTTGCAATTGGAAATAAGAAAGGAAAAGTTGGATTGGGAACAGGTAAATCTGTAGAAGTTTCAGTTGCTATTAAAAAAGCAGTTCAGGAAGCAAAAAAGAACCTTATTTCTGTTGATTTAAAAGACGGAACTATTCCTTTTGATAAAGAGGTTAAGTATAAATCAGCAAGAATTCGTATGATGCCTGCACCTTCAGGAACAGGAGTTATTGCAGGAGGGTCTTTTCGAAAGATAGCTACCCTTGTTGGAATTACTGATATATATGCGAAGTCAATAGGGTCAAATTCTGCTCTTGTATCTGCTCAGGCTTCTATAAAAGCTCTTTCTTCATTTGCTTGTTTGCGAAAAACTTCAGATTCAAAATCTGACAGCTAAAAAAACACTTGTGTTTTATTAGATATAATTGATATTATATCTTAGCTTTATTTTTATTCTTAGTTACTTATGGCAGATAAAGGCATTATAGAGGGGAAAGGACGAGTTGAAGAATGTCTTCCTGGTGCAAAATTTCGTATTATTCTTACTGAATTGGCGGAAAATGAAGTCCCAGAAGAAAGTCAAAAAGAAGTTCTTTGTACTATAAGTGGAAGAATGAGAAAAAATAGGGTTCGAATCTTACCTGGAGACATTGTTCGTTTAGAAATATCAGTTTATGATTTAGAAAAAGGGAGAATAGTTTTTAGAGAGAAGTCATAAGAGAAACATTAAAAATTCTGTAATATTTATTTGTATGAAAGTACGTGCATCAGTAAAAAAAATGTGTAGAAACTGTAAAGTTGTAAAAAGAAAAGGAGTTGTTCGAATTATTTGTTCGTCAGATCCTCGACATAAACAACGACAAGGGTAATTTGTAAAAAAAGAAATTTAATATATATTTATGGCTCGTATAGCTGGGATTGATCTTCCAAATAAAAGAATCGTGATTGCATTGACATATGTTTATGGTGTTGGGCTTACAACTTCAAAAAAGATATTAGGGTCTCTTTCTATCTCAGAGGATGTTCGTGCAAATGATGTGTCTGAAGAAGATTTAAATAGAGTTCGATCTGTTGTTTCAGATATGGTTGTTGAAGGGGATCTTCGTCAAAAAGTAGCAGCAGATATTCGAAGGCTGAAAGATATTTCATGTTACCGAGGTCGAAGGCATAATCTTGGACTTCCTTGTAGAGGACAAAAAACAAAGGTTAATTGTCGAACTCGAAGAGGAAAAAAAAGAACAGTTTCTACAAAGAAATAATTTTGAAAAATAGGAACAGGTAAAAATAAGAAAGAGTATAAAAAGTGTATAATAATTTGTAATTAATACTATGGCTGTTAAAAAAACAGGATCGAAAAAAAAAATAAGACGAACGGTTTCTCATGTTCGTGTCTGTATAGAAGCAGGATTTAATAATACAATAGTAACTATTACTGATCTTGATGGAGCCGTTATTTCTTGGGCTACTCCAGGAGTATGTGGTTTTAAAGGAAGTAAGAAATCTACTCCTTATGCTGCTCAAAAAGCTGCTGAAATGGCAATTGAAAGAGCGAAGGGGTTTGGTATTGAAAAAGCTGATGTTTTAATTAGAGGTGTTGGTCCAGGGAGAGAGCAGGCAATTCGAGGATTGCATTTGTCAGGTATAGATATTCGTTCTATCGTAGATAGGACACAGGCTCCTCATGGAGGATGTCGACCAAAGAATCCTCGTAGTGTTTAATAGGATTTATATAATTATTTGTTTTTAATTTGATATGAGATATACAGGACCAAAAAATATTTTAGCTCGTCGAGAAGGAGTTGATCTTGGGTTGAAATCTAAGCCGGTTGATGTTTCTCGTCCTAGAGGAGCGAATCCAGGTGGTCGGAGAGGAAAACTTTCTGAATTTGGAAAACAATTACGAGAAAAGCAAAAAGCAAAAAGAATTTATGGATTGTCAGAAAAACAATTTAAAAATCTTTTTACAAAAGCTTCAAAAGGAAGACATCAAACAGGTCCTACTTTTCTTATTTCTCTTGAAAGAAGACTTGATAATGTTATCTATCGTGCTGGGTTTGCATGTACAAGAGCTCAGGCTCGTCAAATGGTTAACCATAGAGCTTTTCTTTGTAATGGTAAAAGAATGGATATCCCCTCTTATCAAGTTAAGGTAGGTGATGTTATTACCGTTAGGGAAAAATCTTTTGATCATTCTGTTTTGAGAGAAATGGAAGGGAAAAAAACAATAGTTCCTTCTTGGCTCGCTGTTGATTTGAAAAAAAGAACAATTGAGGTTACTCGTCTTCCTGAAGAATCAGATTCAGAAAAACTAGTGAATGTTCAGGCAATTATTGAGTTCTACTCTCGATAATTTTAAAAAATTTATTTTTTATTTTTTTATTATTTCGATGCATATTGTACAAGAAGAAATCGGAAAACCATTAATTCAAGAAGAAAAGAAGACAGAAACATGTTCAATTTTTACATTTTCTCCTCTTCCTTCAGGGTTTGGTCATACTCTTGGTAATTCACTGAGAAGAACTCTTCTCTCCTCTGTTCCTGGGAGTGGAATTACTAAAGTTAAAATTAAAGGGCTAGCTCATGAATATTCTTCTTTGGAGGGATTACATGACAGTGCTTTAAACTTAATTTTAAATCTTAAGCAAGTTGCTTTTGAAAAATTTACAAAAGAAGAGGAAATTCTTATTCTTTCTAAGAAAGGAGAAGGAGATATTCTTGGAAAAGATATTTCTATATCTGGAGATACAAGAATTATTAATGATGATTTTGTTATTTCTTCACTCTCAAAAGATTCAGCATCTTTAGAAATGGAAATGATTCTTGAGAAAGGAATTGGGTTTACTTCGGCAAAAGAAAAACGAAAAGGAGAAGGAGATAAAGGATGGATATTCTTAGATACTATTTTCTCTCCAGTGGTTCTTGTAAGATATGAAGTTCTTCCAGCTCGAGTTGGAGATATTACAAATCTTGATACTCTTCAGTTAGAAGTTGAAACAAATGGTTCAATCTCTCCCGCAGATGCTCTTAAATTTTCTGCACAAATCTTAGAAGGATACTTCCAATTTCTTCAAAATGAATCAGAAGAAAAAGTTGAAGCAGACTTTCTTGCCGATTTTTCAGTTTCTTTAACTGCAATAGGTGAATCGGAAGAAGATCAAGAATCATATACTCCAATAGAAATTCTTAATCTTTCTCCTCGAACTCTCAATGCCTTAATTAATGGTAATATTGGATCTGTAGAAGAAGTTCTTTCTTCTACTCCAACTCAATTGGAAGCGATGAGAGGTTTTGGGAAAAAAGCAATGTCAGAATTAGTAGAGGCTCTTGAGTCTCACGGTTATGACTTTCCTTATAGCGTATAATTATAATTTTCTAATTTATTAGTATGAGACATAGAAGAAAAGGGTCACGATTAAATCGTAAACCAAATCAACTCAAGGCATTACTTCGGAACCTTGTTACTTCATTAATCCTTAATGATACAATGGTAACAACTCAAGCAAAAGCAAAAACACTTATTCCTATTTTTGATAGACTTGTTAAAAAAGCTCGAAATTCTGAAAAAAGAGAAGCTATTCGAGATATTAAAAAAATAATATTTGGAGAAGCTGCACAGCGAAAATTTATGGATGTTATTATTCCTGGATTAGAAGGTCGAACTTCAGGATTTACTTCTCGAACAAAAATTGGATTTAGAGATGGAGATAAAGCTCCAATTGTTAAAATTTCAATTCTTCTTCCTGAAATAGAAAAAAAACTAAAAGCTTCAAAAGAAATCACTAATAAAAGTGAAGAAATAAAAAATGAAGAACCTGACAACTCAGAAAAATAATATTTATTAATAGATACAGTTTATGAAAACATTTGTACCGAAAAAATCGGATATCATACGAGATTGGTATATCGTAGATGCAACAGGAAAATCTGTTGGACGAATTGCTACAGAAATAGCAAAAATTTTAAGAGGAAAGAATAAACCTACCTTTACTCCTCATCTCGATACAGGAGATGGTGTTGTTGTTATTAATGCTGAAAAAATAGTATTAACAGGGAATAAATGGTCTGATAAAAAATATTTCAGATATTCTGGATATGTTGGGAATGTTAAAACAATAACAGCAGAAAAAATTCATGAAAAAAAACCTACATTTATTCTTGAAAAAGCAATTGCAGGAATGATACCTCGAACAAAATTTAAAAAAGATATTTTGATGAGATTAAAAGTTTATGCTGGTTCTGAACACAGACAAGAAGCACAGAATCCTAAACCCCTTGATATTTAATTAATTTATACGCTATGGCAGCAGCAAAAAAAGTACAGGAATATATCTATGCAGTTGGAAAACGAAAAACTTCAACAGCAAAAGTTTATCTTACTCCATCTTTAAAAGGAGGGAAAATTGAAGTAAATGGAAAAGATATTTCAGAATATTTTTCTGGAAATTATATTGGAAACATTTTATCTCCTTTAGTTTCAACTGACAATACAGATAATTTTGATATTAAAATAGTCCTCGTTGGAGGAGGTTTTTCTTCTCAATCAGATGCTGCTCGTCATGGAATAGCGAGAGCACTAGAAAAAAACAATTCAGAACTTCGACTTTCATTAAAAGCTTCAGGGTTTTTAACTCGAGATCCTCGAAGAAAAGAACGGAAAAAATTTGGAAAGAAAAAAGCTCGAAAATCACCTCAATGGTCAAAACGATAATTCTACAATTATTTTTTATAAAAAAAGATACTTCTCACAAAGAAGTATCTTTTTTATTATTTATATAAATAATGTACAATTGTAATAATTAACAATAATTTTATGCAAGATCTTGTTCTATCAATATTTTTTTCTTCTGAAATTTTAGGAAGTTTTTTACTTGGAATATTTGGAATTCTTATTGTTTTATGGATATTTCCAAAAATAGGATTATTAGATTTTCCAGAACGATACAATTTAAAAAGAAAACCTATTCCATACCCTGCTGGACTAGCTCTTGTTGTAATGTTTAATATTGCTCTTTTCCTTTTTCTTCCTTTTACAGAACAAAATTTTCTACAATTACTAGGATTCATAATAGGAATTATTTTATTATCAGTTACTTCTTTCGTTGATGATAGAAAACAAATATCTCCTATTCTTAGGTTATGTATTCAAGCAATAGCAGCATCTATTGTTATTTTCTCTGGAACTACTATTGTTTACCTTACCAATCCTTTTTCTTCAGAAGCATTTCATATCCCTTTTTATATAAGTGGAATTATTACTTTTTTTTGGATTTTAGGGTTTATAAATGCAACCAATTGGCTTGATGGTGTTCCAAACCTCACTCTTTCTTCTGGTGCAGTTGCATCTTTTTCTTTAGGGCTTTTGTCTCTTTCTCCTCAAGTTCATCAGAAAGAATTTGCATTATTATGTTTTATTTTTACAGCAATTCTTCTTCCTTTTATATTTTCTAATATAAAAAAAACACGATTTATTTTAGGGGATACAGGGTCTATGATTATTGGTTTTTCTTTAGCTGTTTTTTCTTTGTTTGCAGGAGGAAAAATGGCAACAGTTCTTATTGTTATGAGTATTCCTATTTTTGATAGTATTTTTGTTTTTTTAACACGAATTTTTCAAAAAAAATCTCCATTAAAAGGAGGAGATGGATTGCATCTTCATGATACTTTGCTGAAAAAAAATTGGAATGAGTCTCATATATTTTTATTATATTTTTTTGTTTCTTTGCTTCTTGGAATTTCTGTCTTATTTTTAGAAACATGGGGAAAAATTTTTTTAATTTTTTCTTTTGCTCTTCTCTTTTTTACTACTAGAATTATACTTTTTTTATATTTTACAAAACAATGAAATCAACAATTATTTTTATTCTTTGGGTTGTAATGATTATTTTATGGAATTTTGGAGTTCCTCATGCTGAGCCATGGCAAGATGTTGCAGTTGCAATAATTTTATCCCTTCTTGTAAATTTTTTAAAAAAATAATTTATTATTGATGATATTTTGCTATACTTACTATAATAATAATTTTATTTAATATTTTATGTCTGGACATTCAAAATGGCACTCTATTCGTCATAAAAAAGGAGCAAACGATGCTGCTCGAGGGAAAATTTTTACAAAACATGCAAACTTGATTACTATTGCAGCAAGAAGTGGTGGAGATCCAGATTCAAATCCAGCCCTTCGTCTTGCAATTGAAAATGCAAAAGCAGAAAATACTCCAAATAAAAATATAGAAAGAGCTATTAAAAAAGGGACAGGAGAAGATAAATCGGCAGCTCAATTGATGGAATTGACATATGAAGGATATGGCCCAAGTGGAGTAGCTATTCTTGTTGAAACATTAACAGATAATAGAAATAGAACAGTAACAGGAGTTCGACTTGCTTTCACAAAAAATAATGGGAATATGGGGGAAAGTGGAAGTGTTGCTTGGATGTTTAATAGAAAAGGAATTCTTGAAATAGAAAATATTTCAGATGAAAAAGCAGAAGATCTTGAAATGCTTGCAATAGAAAATGATGCAGAAGATGTAATAATTGAAAATGGAGATTGTGAAATAATTTGTGATTCAAAAAATGTCTTTATTTTACAAAAAATATTTCAAGATGCCGGATATGAAGTGAAAGCAAAAATAGCAATGCATCCTGAGAATACTGTAGATATTACTTCTGAAAAAGATGCAGAAAACCTTCTCAATCTAATTAATGCTTTAGAAGATCATGATGATATCTCTGCTGTTTATTCTAATGCAAATATTTCTCGAGAAATTATTGAAAAAATGTAAAAAGTATTGACTTTTTAATATAACTAATTTATAATAACTAGATTTGTAATAAATCTATAATAATAAATTACTTATATATATGAATATATTAAATGAATTACAGCAGGCTGCAAGTCTTATTAAAAAAGCAAAAAATATTGTATTGATGCCTCATTCAAAAATGGATTGTGATGGTATGTCAGCATCAATTGCACTATTTTTACTCTTAAAAAAATTAGGGAAAAATCCAACAGCCGTATGCTCAGACCCTGTCCCTGAATCTTTTTTATTTCTTCCTTCGAGTGAAGTTTTTAAAAATTCAATGCCAAACTCAAATTCTGATGAAAAAAAATTCATTGTAACGGTGGATACAAAAGAAAAAGGGTTTAAAAAATTAGAATATACTGTTGAAGATGGGAAAGTAAATATTCTTATGTTTTCTGAAGATAATCCTTTTGAAGAAAGTGATTTTTCTTTTTTGGGAACAGAAATGGCTCCAGATCTTATCATAACTTTAGATTCAGGAGATACAAAACAATTGGGAAATATGTATACTGATAACCTTTCTTTGTTTGAATCGGTTCCTGTTATTAATATTGATCATCATGTTTCAAACACCCATTTTGGTGATGTAAATCTTGTTGATTTTAAAAGTTGTTCCACTACAGAATTAGTGTATAAATTAATTCCTTTATTATCAAATGAGTCAAATCTTTTAGATGAAAACATTTCAACTCTTCTTCTTGCTGGTATGCTAACTGATACTGGAAGTTTTCAGCATAGTAATACAACCCCTGCTTCTCTTGATATTGCAGCAGAGCTTATAGAACATGGAGCAAGACATCAACAAATTGTAAAACATTTATTTAAAACAAAAAGCCTTGCAACTCTTCGGATTTGGGGACGAGTTTTAACAAAATTAAAAAATGATCCTATTTATAGAATTGTTTGGAGTAGTGTATCGAAAGATGATTTAGATGAAACACAGTCTCATTCTGATGAAACAGAAGGTTTGATTGATGAGCTGATGGCAACAACTCCGGGGACAGAACTGGTTCTCTTGGTGAAAGAGCGAGAAGATAATATTATTTCAACAAGTGTGAGAAGCACTGGCCCAGAAATAGACAGTGTAGAGTTTACTTCTGCTTTTGGTGGAGGTGGTCATAAACAAGCTGCTGGTTTTAAAATAAGAGAACGAGGAGGGAAAAGTTTTGAGGAAATTGTTTCTGATATTGTTTTTGAAGCAAAGAAATTTCAATCGAAACGATTACATATCCCTATGCCAAAAAGAGACTTAATTTCTACTTTACAACTTGACTCTCAATTTTCATCAGAAACTCTTGAAAATGATAATGCTGAAATGAGAAAAAACAAGGGAATAGACGGAGAAAAGCAAGAAAAAAATACTCAAAATCTTATTCCTCCATTACCTCCTTCTTTTAGCGACACCTCTTCTTTAGATACTTCAGAAATGCATCAAATAGATTCTGATAATTCATCAGTTGAAAACACGAGCGAAATGAAACAAACATCAGAAACTGATGAAAATGAAAAAAACAGAGAAAATCAAGAAAATCAAGAAAATGAATTTATTGATGCTTTAAATACAGATAATTCTGAAAACATTGTAACTGATAAAAATATAGAAGATGTAGAAGATTTAGAGGATGTAAATAATCAAAATAATCAAAATAATCAAAATAATCAAAACAGTCAAACTACTAAAACTAGCGAAGAAGATATTTCTTCATTACTCTCGCCAGAAGAACAATCAT
>CAMZLA010000110.1 GCA_947311665.1 uncultured Candidatus Altimarinota bacterium
ATAAAAATTTTCAGAAGAAATATTTGAATTTTCTAAAACGGCAACTGATGAATTTTCATTTTGTGCATTTGCATTTTCTGAAAAAAAAGAAATGAGCAAAAACAAAAAACTGAAAAAAATCAAAGAGAAAAAAAGTGAAAAATGAAAATATATTTTTTTCATAAAATAGTAATAGTAAGAATAATAAGAATAATAAGTATAATAGAAATTAAACAAAAGAGAATACAATTTAAATTTCTATACATAATATATCAGATATTAAAAAATATAAAAAATAAAAGTGAAATTTTTCTATCTTTTTGTTCGAGGGAATATTACATCGAGAAATTTTTCATAAACATTTTGTGTCGAATAATATGAAAGATTTGGTTTTACATTTGCTTCTAAAACAAAATATTCTTCTTCATCAAGATCAGGAATAATCATTTCAATATCAAGAACTGAAATTTGTAATTTTCTTGAAATTTTTGTAGCAATTTTTTTAAAATAATCTGGAAAAGAATCGGTAATATCTATTAATGTTCCTCCTTTATGATAATTTGCTGTTTTCCTAACCCAAAGCTCTTCACCTTTTGGTAAAATATCATCAAGAGTATATCCCTGTTTTAAAATACAACTTCGAGTTCCAGAATCGAGAGGTATTTTATTTTCTCCTCCAGACAATGCAATTTTTCGCCTCGATTGTTTTTTTATCAATGTTCGTATAGAAAGTTTTCCATTTCCAATAATTTTTGGTGGTTCAGATTTCACAACGGCAACAACTTTCCCCCCAAAAACCAAGAGACGATAAAGCCCTCCTTCTTCATATTTTTGAACCAAAACATTGGAACTTACAGAATGAATTCGTGCAAAATTTTTCTTTAAACCAGAATATGTTGCAATTTCTTCCGATACCAATCTTTTTATTGGAGTTTTTAAAATAATTCGAGAATGAGTATCGAGAAAATCTTTTGCTTTTGTTCGCTTCCCCAAAAACAGAGTTTCTGGATATTGAACTTTTAAAATATCTAATATATTAAAAAATTGTTTCTGATCTTTACACATTAACTGCATAATGCTTGAAGTAATTTCTGAAAGCGAAGAATTGCATAAAAGCCCTCGTCCTCCCAAAGTCAATTTATAGACATCATCTTTTATTTGTTCTACATGAATTCCTCTTTTCAATGCTTCTCTAATAATTCCTTGTGTATGAGGTGAAAATTTTTGAACCATTCGCTGACAAACAAACAAACTTTCATTTATAGGTGATTTATTTTTTACTGTTAATATAGGAGTTCGTACAAACCCCAATGTTTCATAAAGTCGTTGTGCTGGAATATTTCCAGCAACAACAGAAAGAAATAATCGTTTTCGTTTTTTTCGTTTATTTTCTTGAATAACATATTTCATCAATGCTTTTCCAATCCCTGGATATCGAGCATCTGAACTCACAACTAAAGACCAAAGACTCACCGATTTTTTTGCATCTTTAAAAGCATGAACATGATCAATAATCATAACACCTCCCAATATTTCAGAATTTTCATTGTCTTCCACAATGTAAAGAGTAATGGCTTCATCTTTTGTTTCCCACCAATTTTTTCTCAGAGGTTGCATTTTCATTTTTTCATACACTTCATTCAATGCATTTACATCATCTACACTTTCTGCTTTTCGAATGGAAAAAGTGGATCGTGCAGACCGTCGCAAAGAAAATGATTGTAAATCTATTTTATAGGTAAATGCAGGATTAAGAAAAAAATCTTGAGGATATTGTGTTAAAATTATTTGCGGATCGAGAGGATAAAAGAGAATATTTCGTTCTTTTTTTCGTTCTTTTTTTAAATCAGCAACAGATTTTTCTGTTTTGCTATATGTTTCTCCAAATAACAACTTCCCCCACCCACAATCTAAAGATTTATTTTCAATAAGAGACATGTAAAGAAAGTAAAAAATATAAAAAAACTATTGTACGATAGCATTATAAAAAATTTATATCAAAATTTTTCTTGGAATAATTATATCACCTTTTTTTTCTCCCATTCCTCCCATTCTTTTTTCTTTTTTTTCTTTTTTTTCATCAGTCCAAAATATCAACCGATGAATATTTTCTTCATGAATATCTTTTTCAATATTATTTCTTTCATTATTATTTCTTTCATTTCTAAAAATAGAAAAATTTTCTATATCTTTTACATTTACTTTTTGTCCAAATTGAAACCGCTTCATTGTTTTTTCATCGATAATTAGATGAGAAAAAGTTGTAAAATGATGCGGTTTAAACGATAAAATATCTTTTTCTTTTATAGAAAAAGGGTCTTTTGCATTTTCTATTGAGAAATCTCCAATATGAGTTCTTTCTAAAAAAGAAAGAAAAGCTCCTTGTTGTAAATCTTTCCCAATATCTCGAGCCAGAGAACGAATATATGTTCCTGTTCCACAATGAACAGAAAGAGTAAGAAATGGATATTCATATTTCTCTATTTCAATAGAGAAAATTTCCACTTCTCTTTTCTTCATCACAATTTTTTCTCCTGCACGAGTTCTATCACATGCTCGTTTTCCTTCAATTTTTAAAGCAGAAAAAACTGGTGGTATTTGTTCTATTTTTCCAATATATCGTTTTATTATTTTTTCAACTTTTTCTTTTGTTGGAATTTGATGAGAAAAATATTCTGGCACTTTTTTTTCTCCTTCGTCATCATCTGTTTCAGAAATTTGTCCCAAATGAAGAATTGTTCTATATTTTTTATCGGAAAGGAGAAGATGAGAAAGTATTTTTGTCGATTTTCCAATAGCACACAAAAGAACCCCCTGAGCGAGAGGGTCTAATGTTCCTGCATGTCCCATTTTAATTTTTTTAAAAGGGATACCACTATCTCTTGCCAAAGAATCTCGTGCTTTTATTAAAGCATAAAAACTTGAAATGCCCTTTGGTTTATTCAACAGAAAATATCCATTCATCATGTATGAATTTTGAAAAAAAATTATTTTCCTGTTTTTCTCAAATGAGCAGAAAGAACTCCATTTACAAATTTTGGAGTTCCTTCATCTCCAAACTCTTTTGCCAATTCCACACATTCATTAATAATAATTGGTGGTGGAGTTTCAGTGTTCATCATTTCATACATTCCCAATTGCATAATAACTCTATCGACTGCAGAGAGATTTGCTATTTTAAATTTGGGAGCATATTCTTGTAATAATGGATCTATTTCAGATCTTTTTTTTATTACACCAAAAACAAGTTCTTCAAAAAAATCAGATTCTCTTTCAGAAGGAAAAAATTCCTTTTGAATTTCACTCATTGTTTTTTTTACATCATCGGTTAAAACTTGATTTCTCCATTGCAGAGAACAGAGAGTTTGAACCGCTGCCGAACGGGCTTGGTGTCGAAGAGACATAGAAAAAAATAGATTATGCTGCAATAACTGTTTTTGCCGTTGTTTCTTTTGCTGGTGCAATTGATTCTAATCGTTCTCGATTTTTTTCACATCGCATTTCTGCATCTACTTTTTTCAAGATTTTTTTATGCTGAGAAATAACATATGCATTTCTTTGTCGTTTTGTTGCAGAAGAACTCTTCTTTTTTTTTGGAACTGCCATGGTAAATAATAATAAAGTATCAATAAATAATGTAATCTTGATTATAATAAAGATTCTTTCATTTTTTAGCAAATCTTTTTGCTCATAGAAGAAAAAAAAGATATAGTAGTAATGAATAAACTCTATATATCTATTCTATTTTATATTTATTTTATATTTATTTTATATTTATTTTTGATTATTTAGCTATTGATTCTATTCGCTTTCGTTACTATTTTTTCTTATTTCTCTCTATTATTTTTCTATTATTTCTCTATGAAAAAACCTTCAATATTCTCATCGTTTAGTTCTGTAGTTGGTATTATTTTAGGAATATTAGGAGTTTCCTTCATTTTATATTCTCTCTATATTCTGTTTTTTATTCCTCTAAAACAAGATCTTATAAATATTCTTCCGTCGAAAGATTTTCAATTTATTCTTATTGCAGGAGAAAATAATAATAATATTCCTGATGATATTACAAATCAACTTCCTTTCCCCATACCGCATAAAGGAGCCATTGTTTTATATAAAGAAAATTTAGATTTCATATCAATCACTCCAGAATTGAACACAACAAAAACATTGGGAAATAAAATATGTAAAAACTCTCATCAATATGATTTTTGTACTTCTTCCAAAAACTCTGTCGCTCTCTATCAAATAATAGAAGCTATTGAGAATGAAAATCCATCACTTCTCACTCTTGATATTTTTGAAGATAATTCTTCATTTTTTTCTGATGAAAACACATATTCTTTTGCAGGAACAACATCTTTTCTAGAAAAAAATATTGAACAATTACCTCTTGCAACATCGAAAGAAAAAAAATTTATAAAACAATCTCTCAGTCTTTCAGCAGATAGTCTCCCATATTTTTCGGGAAGAATATCTGTAAAAAATAAAAAATATGAAATACAGTTTCAGAAAAAAAACATTTCTCATAGCAACTCTGATGAAGATACTCTTTCAATTTTTCCATCGAGCATAAATAATAAAATAATTTCTTCATCATATATATATCCAAATATTTCTTCATATATATATGTAAGAAAACCAAAATTTTTTCTGAATTATATTCAAAAAAATTCAGATGAAAAATCTCTTCCAAAAACTATTTCTCTTTACCATAACGGGAAAGAATGGGTTTCTTCATTTTTTTCACACAAAGCAATATGGGACGAAGATATTGAGCCTTTGCTGGCAACAGATATTCTTTTTATGAACTCTAACGAAGGAAGTGGAATAATAAGCCTGCTTCCAAATGAAACGATAGGAAATAAATTTTATGAAAGATTTTATGATATTTTACTCGAAATTTCATCAGAAATAGTTCCTGAAAAACAAGGGGTTGCATTAAAAGATGGAACAATGATTTATGAAATTTTTCCAAGCGAAAAAAATGTGAAAATTGTAAAAAATGAAACAAATAAAGCCGATGATATGAAATTTGCATTTTTCATAACAAAAGACCCATCGGCAAAAAAAGAAAAGATTTTTGCAATTGCACAAAAAAATGAAACACTCATTATTGCTGATAGTAAAAAATTTATAGAAAATATAAAGCGAAAAAAAAGTGAGAAAAAAAATTTTTCAATTCCACTAGAAAAAGAAATATTTTTTGCATTGGGAATTACGAATGAAATCCCTGAAAAAAAGAAAAACTTGAAAAATAAAAAAGATATAAGAACTGATGAAAACAAAGAAATGAACAAAGATTTAGAAATAGAAAAAATAGCAGAAAATATAGTTGGAATAGATAAAAAATCTCCTATAAAAAAAATGGAAATAATTGGGAAAGAAACAGAAAAAAATCTTATTTTTTCTGGAACAATTGAATGGAATAATGATTTTTTTATTACAAATATTACAAAGAGAATAGAACAAGAAAAAGAGAATAATAAAGAAATAGAAAAAATAGAAAAAATAGAAGAGAAAAAATAGAATTTTTAGAAATTATAGAAAAAAATAAAAGAGAAAAAATATAAACTATTATATCGTAACATCAGAATGAAAAATGTATTTCTTGCTATTGGACCAGACAGTTTTCTTTTACGAGAATTCATTTCTCAATATAAAAAAGCTGCCATTGTAAAATATGGAGAATTTTCTGTGCAAACACTTAATATAACACAACATCCCATTGGTGAAATTATTAATGAAGTTTCTTCTCCTGCTTTTTTTGGAGGGAAAAGAATTATTTTTCTTGAAGAATTCCCCCCTCCTCCAACTCCAAAATTATCAGAGAAAAAAAAAGAAGAATATGAAAAACTCCTCATACGAATAAAAGATTTACCAGAAGAAGTAGTATTATTTCTTGTAATAGAAAAACCAGATAAACGAACAAAATTTTTTAAAACAATAAAAAAAGATTGTGAGAAAATATATGAACATAAATCTTTTGACCCAAAAAGAGATGCTAATAAATTTTCTGATTGGATTTGTGAACGAACAAAAAAATATGGATCGGAAATAGATGGAAGAAATGCCGATTTTTTACGAAGTTTTGTTGGAAACGATTTATCTATATTGAACAATGAAATAAAAAAATTGTGCTTGCTAAAATATGGGAAAAATATCGAAAAAGAAGATATTGTAGCTCTTGCTATCCCAAGTGAAGAAAGTGCCGATTTTGCATTTTCAAATGCTATTTCTGGTGGAAAAGCAGAAAAAATTGTAAACGAATTTCACTCTCTTGTTCTGCAATTTGATGCAGGAATGGTATGGAATAGAGACCTTTTATCGACCATTAGAACACTTTTAAAAATACGATTTTCTCTCGATTCACCACAAGAAAAATCTGGAATTCATCCTTTTGTAGAACGAAATATGAAACGAGTTGTTTCTACTTTTTCAATTGAAAAAATAAAAAAACTGCAATGGGTTCTTACAGAAATTGATAGTGGAACAAAAAATGGAACATTTTCTCTTTCTGGAGATAGCAGAGCTTTCAGTTTACATATAGAAAAATTGTTATGGGAAAATTTTAAATAATGCTTGAATTAAGCATTATCTAAAATTCATCAGTTGCATAAAACTTAGAAATTTTAGAAATTTTATTTTTTATTTTCTCTGAAATGAAATAAAAAATTTTTACTAAATCTATTTCCATTAAATTTTTTACAGCATGATTTACATGCAATATCTCTTTTAATTTTTCGCTGAATTTCTGTTTTACATTGTGGACATTGAGCGGTATATTTCAATTTTGGAGTAATTATTTCTTCGCTATAACATCGAGAAAAATCTGCTCCCATTTTCATCATAATTTCTTTCCATTTTTTTCCATGCCCAGCCTGATGTCCTGCTATGGCATGAGCTATTTCATGCAAAATAGTATTTTGAACATTTTCTTCTGCATTTAATACTGTGAGTTCTTTTGAAAGAGAAATTGTTTTATTATTATAATTGCAACAACCAAATCGTTTTTTTGCATTATCAAATTTAAATTTCCAATCATGCAATCCGTGAAGATATAATTGTTCTTCTGCCAATATTTGTGCATGAAAGAGTTTCATTTTTTTTAAATAAACACTTAATATAAAAATGAATGAGTCCCTATTTCTAAAAATAAAATTGTTACATATTCATTTTCTTCAGAAAAAATTATTCGTAAATCTCCTCCAACATTTAAAGATCTATACCCTAAAAAATCTCCTTTTAATGCATGATTATGTATTTGAGGATCAAAAATATTATTTTTAAAAAGTTTAATTGTGTTATAAACCCTTTTTTGTTCTCCTTTTTTTAGTTTTTTAAATTTTTTTAAAAATTTTTTTCCATAAATAATTTTCATATTATTATTTTTTTGAAAGAGATTCTAAATAATCAAGAGCTTCATCAGAAGAAAAAGGACCTACCGTTTCCCCTTTTTTCACATCATTAATTGCTAAATGCAATTCTGCAGATTGGCGAGGAGTAAGCCCATTTTCATCTCTTTTTGTTTCTTTTTTCCAAAATTGAGAAAAAGATAATTTAAATAATTCTGCTTCCGTCATTCCTCGATATGAATAAAGTAAATCTTTAAGCATCTCTTCTATCTCTTTTGTTTTTGTAAACCTAATTTGTGTTGTTCCCATATAAAAAAAATATGAAATAATATATATATTTCAATAATACTCTTTTTTTATATTTTTGTCAAAAAAAGACCAAAAATGCCGAAATATGTTTTTTCAAAAAATATTTATAACATTCAATATTTTAGATTATATTTCTCAACTCTCTTCTTTCAACATCTCGTGCTTTAATAGTATGTCGTTTGTCATATTGTTTTTTTCCTTTTGCCAATGCAATTTCAAGTTTTGCTCGTCCTCGCACAAGCCCCAAAGCAATAGGAATAATGGTAAATCCTTTTTCTTCCATCGCTTTTGTTAATTGTTTCAGTTCTTTTTTTTTCAATAATAATGGGCGTTCTCGCCTTTCGTCATGTCCGCTTCCTTTTTGCTGATGTTCCCACGGTTGAATGAGTCCCCCTTTCCATACTGCTTGTCCATTTATTAAAGAAATAAAACTTCCTTTCAGTGTAACTCTGCTCGCACGAATGCTTTTTATTTCACTTCCCAACAAAGAAATTCCTGCTTCAAATCGCTGACCAATTTCATAATCATAAAACGCCCGACGATTTTTATTTATAAGTTTCATTTTTTATACTTTATACTTTATACTTTATATTTTATACTTTATATTTATTTTTTTTTCTATATCTCTATCGTAAATTTACCCAAACACTTTCTTCAGAAAAAATTTCTTCTTCTCCATTATCAATTTTTTTCACAAAAGAAATCATCTCTTTTACATGATTGGGATTAAAATCTTTTGAACCCAATCCATAAATAAATGGAGTAATATTTGGTCGTTTTTCCGATTCGTACATTGCACTTTGCACTTCCATAAACAACGGACCTCCTTGTCCTCCTGCAGGAGAAGTTCTATCCATTACCAGAATATGTTTTGCATTTTGCAATAGCATTCTAATATATTCACTTGGAAACGGGCGAAACATTCTTATTCTCAAAATTCCTACTTTAATTCCTTCTTTTCTCATTTCATCAACTGCATTTTTAACTGTTCCAAACGATGAACCCATTTGAACGAAAATATATTCTGCATCTTCCAATAAATAATCTTCTCCATATTCACTATAATCTCGAGAAAATTCTGCATTAAATTTTTCTCCTACATCAGAAATAACTTCATAAGCATTCAACATTCCTTGCAATGCTTGCCGTCGAGATTCTTGATAATAATCTGGACGAGTTGCTCCTCCATATGACACAGGATTATCGATATCAAGTAATGCATTTTTTACATTTGGTTTTCCAATAAAATTTTTTATTTTTTCATCATCTTCAACCAATAATTCTTGATGTGTATGTGTTACTTGAAATGCATCCATATTGACCATTACTGGCAAACGAACATCGTCATGTTCTGCAATGAGAAATGCCTGAAAAAGCAAGTCATACATTTCTTGAGCATCTTTTGCATAGAGCTGAATCCACCCTGCATCTCGTTCTGCCATAGAGTCAGAATGATCACAGTGAATGGAAAGTGGTGCTCCCAACGATCTATTCCCATTTATCAACACAATAGGAAGTCGTAATCCTGAAGCATTCCACAATACTTCACTCATCAATTTCAATCCTTGAGAAGCCGTTGCGGTCATCACTCGTCCACCAGCAGCACATGCTCCCACACATGCAGACATTGCCGCATGCTCACTTTCTACAGTCATCAGTTCAGAATTTACTTTCCCATTATTCACAAATTTTGCATATACTTCAAAGATATATGATGTTGGAGTTATGGGGTATGCAGGAACAACTTCTGGTTCAATTTGTCGCATTGCTTCTGCTGCTGCATGATTTCCGTCCATTACTTTTATAGTACTCATAATTATTTTTTATAATATTTTTTCTTTTCACAATAAAGAATAACAAAAAAGAAAGAATAAAGTAAAGTTTCTCTTTCACTCTCTTTTTAGTCTTTTTCCCATATCTATTTTTCTCTTTTTGATTTTTTATATTTATTTTTTATTATTTTATGTGTTTTGTTATTTGCAATAAACAAATTTATATGATAGAATGATATGAACAATTTTACTATTTTACATTATATATATTATGAAAACTTTTACATTTACAGAAAATTTTGCTTTTACTAGCGGAGAGAAAAGGGTTGTGTTTAATGAGGAAACACCAAACGGAAGAGATATACGACTAACAAACGAAGGACAAAAGAAAGATTCTAAAGATGTTTTTACCGCTTCAGCAGAAAAAAGAACGGCTTTAAAAGAGAATGTTGAACTTAAGAATGCCATAAAATGGGCAAAGAAAAAAAGTTCTGGTGCTATAAAATGGTTGAAAAAACATGGATATGATGAGAATGGAAATAAAATTCAACAGAAAACAAAAAATTCAACAAAAACAATTTCTCAAAACAGAGATTTTTCTGATGAAAAGATTTTAAATAAAATGGCAACACAATATAATACAAATATTCCTAATATAAAGAAGTCTATAAATGGAAGTACTGCATTACAAAAAATATATAATGATATTAAAGGAAAAAAGAGTGATAATGCAAAAACCCCAAAGAAAGTTGAAAA
>CAMZLA010000111.1 GCA_947311665.1 uncultured Candidatus Altimarinota bacterium
AGGGAAAAAATATAAATATATTATTACGACACGAAAAATTGTGCCACCAAGTGATGTTTCTGTTTTAGATCAAGATAGGACTAAAAAAGAAAGTACTTTAATGACTTGTACTCCTGTTGGTACAGCAAAAAACAGGCTTATCTTAAAAGCAGAAGAGGTAAGTATTGAGTATTAATTATAGTTTATATTGATATTAACTTTCTCCATTATATATCTTTATTTATCATTTTTAAAATGATAAATAAATTTTTTGGGTTCACAAGAGTAAAAGAACTTTCAGGATATAAATTAGTAAATAATTTTGGTGCTTTTATTTTTTTATTCGCATTCCATTTATATTCAAAGGAATCCATTTTCCCTTCGGAACATATTATATAGTCTACTTCTTTTTGTGTATAACTTCTCCAAAAAAATTCAGCTGGAGCACTCTGAATAATTCCCTTATTTTGCATCATTTTTTTTTGTTCTACAATACAAAAATTTTCCCATAATCCACCAATATCAGTTCTTTTTTCAATGCTTTGAAAAGAATCAAGAAGAGCATTTAAAATTCCTACATCATAAAAATATATTTTTTGTTTTTTAGAAATTTCTTTTCGTGGATTTGTTGAAAATGCAGACAGTGTAAAAATTACAAAAGATTTTTCCAGTAAATCAATATAATGTTCGATTGTACTACTCGATGTTTTTAATAATTGAGAAAGTTCATGATATGAAACTTCACTTCCAACTTGTAATGCAAGTGCTTTTAATAAATTGCGTAATAATTTAGGATTTTTTAAATTTTGAAATTGTAAAACATCTTGATATAAATAATCTGATGATAATTCTTGTATTGCTTCTTTTTTTTCAATATCAGAGTTTGCATTTAAAATTTCTGGATACATACCAAAGCGTAAATATTGAAAAAGGTTATTTTCTATATCGAAAAGAGAATAGTTTTTTTCTTTTTGCCATTCAGAAAGAGAGAGAGGGAGCATTAAAAAAGTTCTATTTCGTCCTGTTAAAGGTTCATGTAGTTTTGTTGAAAGTTCGAAACTTGAAGATCCTGTTGCCATTATGTGTAAATGCGGAAACGAGTCATATAGTATCTTTAATATTATTCCGATATTAGAAATTTTTTGTGCTTCATCTATAAAAATATATTTTTTGTTTCCAAAATAAGAAATTATATATTCAGGGTTTTGTGTTTCAAACACTTCTTGAACATTGGGAAGTTCTGCATTGATGAAAATACTATTCTCATATTTTTTAGAAATTTTTTTCATGAGAGTTGTTTTCCCCACTTGTCTTGGTCCATATAAAATTACCACTTTCTTTTGTGAAAGTGCTTGTTCAATATTTTTTTGTAATTCTCTCATTTTTTAAATTTTTAAAGTTAACTCTATAAATTTTATCAAATTTTTAAAGTTAATGCAAAAAACTTTCAAATATTCATTTTATAAAAAATATTGTGTGTTATGAGGCGTTTGAAGTGTAATATTCATCAGGATCTGTTATTTCCCCAGTAATAGCTGCAATAGCTGCCATTTGAGGACTGGCAAGATGAGTAATAGAATCTGGACCTTGTCGTCCTATAAAATTTCTATTCGATGTTGAAATAGCTCGTTCTCGAGGAGGAACTTCATCTCCATTCATTGCTAAACACATAGAACATCCAGGTCGTCGAAAATCTGCACCAGCATCTGTAAATATTCTATCTAATCCTTTTTCAATAGCAAGTTTTTCCACTTGTTCACTTCCAGGAACAATAAATACTCGTACTCCATCTGCTATGCGTTTTCCCTTCAAAATTTCTGCTGCATTTTCAAAATCAGATAATCGTCCATTGGTACACGAACCGATGAAAACATGTTGAATTTTAGTTCCTTTAATATATTCTCCAGCTGTTAAATTGGCATATTTCAACGATTTTTTCGCAAGAAGTTGTTGATTTTCTGGCAAACTTTCAATGGTTGGAATTTTTTCATCGATGCAAACAGATTGTCCTGGAGTTGTTCCCCATGTTACCAAAGGTTTCATTCCTTCAATATCAAGTTCAATTACAGTGTCATATTCTGCATCATCGGTTGAAGCAAAACTTTTCCAATTGTTTACTGCTTCTTCCCATTTTCCTTCTTCAATTTTTCCTGTTTGTTTTAGCCATTCAAAAGTTGTTTCATCAGGTGAAATAACTCCACTTCTTGCTCCACATTCAATTGCCATATTACAAATAGTCATTCGTTCTTCCATTGAACAATTTCTAATAAATTCACCACAAAATTCAAGAGCATATCCTGTTCCTCCTTGCACTCCCAATTGCCGAATGAGTGCTAGAATAGAATCTTTTGCTGTGAAATATTTTGAAGGAGTTCCCACAAAATTTACTTTCATTGTTTTTGGTTTGTCTAAAAGTAATGAAGACGATGCAAGAACATGAAAAATTTGAGTTGTTCCTACTCCAAAAGCCAAAGCTCCAAATGCTCCATGAGTTGAAGTATGACTATCTCCACAACAAATTGTCATTCCTGGTTGGGTAAGTCCGAGTTCTGGTCCTGTTACATGAATAACTCCTTGATGTCCAGAATCTATATCATAGAGAGTAATTCCAAAATCTTCACAATTTTTTCTCATCACATCTAATTGAATTCTATTTTTTTCATCAACAAAATTGTCTCGTGTAGGGTTTGTTGGAATGGAATGATCGAGAGTCGCAAAATTTCGAGAAGGGTCAAAAACTCGGAGGTTTTTTTCTCTCAATTGTGCAAATGCTTGTGGACTTGTTACTTCATGCAACAGTTGAACATCGAGAAAAAGCATGTCAGGAGCACCCTCTCCTTTTTTTATAACATGAGATTCCCAAATTTTATCAATAATATTTTGTGACATGAAAAAATGAATGAAATAATATAATTTTCGTTTTTTTATAAAAATAATATCATTATATTTTTTCAATGACAATGTTTGTCATTGCATTTTTTTGTTTTATGCGGAAGATGTATGAACATAGCAAGAACAAATGCACCAATGATGAAAATAATGCTTTGGTTTATTTCTGAAACATATGAAAAAAATATTTCTGGAGAAAAAAATGCGAAGCCCCAAGCTGATGAAATGAAAATAATGCTTATTATCTTTTCCCATAATTTTGGAAATGCAAGAGAAAGAATTATAGTTACAATTATATCTGTAAGAAAATGAAGAAAAAATCCAGAGAGCCCAACAATTGAAATGAAAGAAGTCCATTCAAAACCTGCTAAAAGTTGAGACCGAAGAATTGATGCAGGGAAAAAATGGAGACAAAATGCACAAATTGCAAAAATATGAATTATTTTTGTAGTATTATGGCAATGTTCATGTTTGCAAGGAACTAGTTTTTTCAATGGAGAAAAATTCCATAGTGCAATGAAAATGAAAGAAAATATAATCCCTAAAATAAATAAAATATTTTCAGAAAAAATATCTTCTAAAAATCCTTCTAGCCCATGACTTGAAAGGTGAATGATGAGAAGTGTAAAAAATGGAATAGAAAAAATTTCTAACCAATAGCGAAGATTTCGTAAAAATTTCATAATATATAAAAAATGTATAATGTAAAAAAAGCAATGAAATGCATAAAAAACTATAAATATTCTACAATTTTTGCAAGAGAAGTAATGCATCTCCTGAAATAATAGATTTTTCTGCAAGTGCAATTCCTTCTTCAATACTCGCTGTTTTTCTTGCCTGATGAAATGCTATTCCAGCATTGAAAAGAACAATATCTTTTCTTGGTCCTTCATCGGTTCCATTTAAAATATTTAAAATAATTTCAGAATTTTCTTTCGCATTTTTTCCTGCTGCAATATCTGTTGCTGTTCGTGGAAGAAATCCAAATTGCTCAGGTGTAAAAAATCCTTCTTCAATATTTTCATTTTCTTCATCAAATCGAGCAAAAAAAGTTTTTCCACAAACAGTTGCATCATCAAGTCCATCTTCTCCATGCAATACAATTGCCGATTTTTTTTTCATCAGTTTTAGAGCTTTTATCATCGGTATAATCATTGTTTTACTCGATACTCCCACCACTTGCCGAGTTGGGTTCGATGGGTTTGTGAGAGGTCCAAGTAAATTGAAAATAGTTCGAGTTCCAATTTTTTTCCGTATGGGCATAATGTTTTTCATGGCAGGGTGCAAAACTTGTGCAAAAAGAAATGCCATATTATTTTTTTCTAACGATTTCTCCATTTTTTCTGGCGTCATGAAAATTTCTATCCCCAATTCTTCTAAAACATCAGCCGAACCAGAAAGAGAACTGGCAGCCCTATTCCCATGTTTGGCAATGCACACTCCTTGTGAAGCACAAATAATGCTCGAAGTTGTAGAAATATTAAATGGTTTGTTTTTTCCACTTCCTCCTGTTCCACACACATCAAAAGTTTCAACTGATGAATGAATGGGAATAGCATGTTCTCTCATCGCTTGTGCTGCTCCTGCAATTTCTTCAAAAGTTTCTCCTTGTTGTGCAAGGTTTCGTAATATTTTTTCTATTTCATCAGCTGATGTTTTTCCAGAAAAAACATCTGTAAAGGCTTGATATGATTGTTTATAATTCATTTTGACAAATGGTTAAAAAATATGATATGATGAAGGTATCTTAAAAAGATTACTGAACGCTTTACGCGTGGGCTGGATACGATCCTAAGACAGTAGTCTTTTTTTGTATTCTCTAAAACAAGAAGTAAGAATATATTGTTTTGCCGAAAATTTTGCGATTCTAAGAATATCTTTCATATTTTATAAATAACAGACAAAAATATTTTATTTTAATACATTCTAGTGCTCATTGGAAACTTCTTCTTTTATATTTGCAAAAACTATTCAAAAGAAAAAACTCTAAAAGCTAACTTTCTCAACCTCCCCAATTCCTCTTCCCAAAAATTTTTGTCCAAGATGTTTAAATCGTTCGGGGCAGTCTGTTGTAAAAAAATGTATTGTTTTTTTTGATGATAAATTTTTTTTAATTTCTGGGTGATTGTTGAGATAGAGAACAAATTTTTCTGCTTGAGCTTTTCCAGAATTTATTATTGTACAGTTTTTTCCCATTTTTTTTGCAAACTGTTTTTCGAGCAAAGGGTAATGAGTACACCCTAAAATAAGTGTATCTATATTATGAGTTTTGAGAGGAAGAATATATTTTTTGAGAATAGATTTTGTTTCTGGTTTTTTTATCCACCCTTCTTCAATAAGCGGTACGAGAAGAGGGCAACTTTGAGAAGAGAGAGTTGGTTCTTTTTGTGCTTTTTTTTCTGATGAAGAAAATAAATGTTTTCGTTTTGCAAGTTCAATATCATAATTTTTTGCTTCAACTGTTCCTCGTGTAGCAACAAGCCCAATTCTCCCATATCGAGAAGTTTCAAGAGCTTTTTCAACAGCAGGAATTAAGACTCCCAAAACTTTTTTATTCTGTTCATCGGTTGCATATTTTTTTTGTAAAAACCGTAAAGCATCACTACTTGCTGTGTTGCATGCTAAAAGAACAATGCTTGCTCCTCGAGAAAATAAAAAATCGACACATTGTTCCGTATATTCAATAATTGTTTTCATCGATCTATTTCCATATGGAGCTCTTGCACTATCTCCTAAATATATATAATCGTTTTCTGGCATATATTTCAACAATTCTTTAAGAGTTGTAAGTCCACCAAATCCAGAGTCAAAAATTCCTATCATTATAAAAAGATGCAAAATAAAATAATTATTTTCATCTTCTCAAACCCAGAAAAAAAAATCTAGCAAAGAACTCTTTTTTCGTGTATAATGTTCTGATATATCACCACAAAAAACTATAGTGCAGAAATATATATACTTGCATCATGGGCAGAAACATGAAAACAAGGCTTTCTTTTGGGAAAAAAGAAGGTGTTTTAATGATTTTGATGATTCTTATCATATTTTTAATTCTTTACCTAAAGAAAATACTAAAGAAAATACTAAAGAAAATACTAAAGAAAAGTTATATCCTTTACAAAAAGCAGTTGATGATTTTAATGTTTTGGGAGCTTTTGATAATCTTCCAATAGTACAAACTCCTCAAGGTCCTGTTATTCCATTTCAACAAGTGAGAGGGACTTTGGGAGGGGCTTTACAAACTCCTTCTCCTATTGTTCCATCTTCGCTTCCTCGACAGGAAAGCAGAAAAAATCATAATCGATTTTCTTCATGGAATGAAAAAAATGGTGAAATTTTAAAAAATAAACTTTCTTTGCCTTTTTCAGAGAAACGAGAACAGTTATCAACAGGAGAAACTCCTCAATATTCACTAGGATTTCATTTGTCTTTGGGACATAAACTGGCAGATTCATTGCAAGCAAATAGTGAAGAAGCAGAAAAAGGAGAGTTTTCATATAGAAACAATTTTGCTGCTCTTGTTGCAGAAGATGGATCTGATTTTTCTCAATTGCAAAAAATTTGGACAAGTGGAGGAGGAGTGTTTCAGGCAAATCATGAAACACGCACCATTGGAAATAGTACATTGCAAGAATATTTACGAGAGAGTGATGCAGATGGGCTTTCTATTGCAAAAAATACGGTAGAAAATAATAAAAAAGAAAATATAAAAAGAATTACAGAATTGGAAAAAAGTAAAAATGTTTTATTAGATAGAGCAAAAAATCATATAGACACCTCAAATCCATCTCTTTTGTTTGTAAACAAAGAAGATATTCAAAATCTTCGAAATTTTGTAAAAAAATCTTCTCTGAAAGGAATTAAAGAATTTGCACAAGGGAAAGATCCTTCTCTTTCTCCATCGGAAATAAAAGATATAATGATAGAAATAGAATTTTTATCAACTACTCTTTTTTCCGAAGAACGAAAGTTTTTGCGTCGATATTTTACTTTTTTAAATTATCAGCAAGAAATATTTTTCATCAAAGAAAAACATGCTGTTTTGCTTAATATGAAAGAACAAAATGTTTCACCAAATTTTTCTCTAAAAATTCAAAAATTATATTCCAAAAAAGAAAGTTTGGAAAAACAAATAGAACAAGAAGAAGCAAAAAAAGATAGTGATAAAAAAATTCTTGCAACATTGAAATATGAACAAGAAATAACAAAAAGTCGGCTCAATTACTATGAAAAATTTCGAACAGAACACAATATTCTTCATGCTCCTTCTGGTGAAGAAGCATATTATGCATTTTTCGATACACCACTTTCTTCATCAGAAAAAAATGGACAAATGAATGGACCGTTGCACACTCCATATGCCACTATTCCAAAATTGAAAAAATATTATGATTGGATAGAGACAAAAATGTTTATTGATGGAGTTCCAAAACCAGCAAATCATGATGTTCATGCATTTCTGCTTTCTTCTGCATATCGAGGAGAAATTTCTCCTTCTGCATTTCATATTTTTCTTGCAAATCTTCAAAAAGAAAATCTTTTACAAAAATTTTATGATGCTGTAGATAAAAAATCGACATCAGAATTTTCAGAATTTGCAAAGTTTGATTCAACAAAAACTCTTTTGCTTTCTCTTTCTCGTTCTTTTTCTCGAGAGAAAAAATTGGGAGATAGTGCATTGGCAAATCCATTTAAAAAAGAATTTCAGCGAGAAGATACTATGTTTAGAAAAGAATATGGATTTTCTAAAACTCAGGCTTTTTCTGTGTGGGAATCGATGAATGCAGTTGCTTCTGATCCTTCTTCACGAGATGAGCAAGGAAATCTAATAATACTCGGAAATCAAGTGCCGTTAGAAGAATTTTTTGCAAAAGATGGAAGCGTAAACAATACTCCAGCAATGAAACAGTTATTATCTGGAATTATTTCTACTGTCGATTTTGAAAAAAATCCAGAAGCATTGGGGAAAAAACAATTATATGAACAATTGCTTTCTGGAAATTGGGATCCAAAAAATAAAGAATTGATTACTCTTGTTAAAATTTTAAAAGATTCTTTTTCTAGAAGAAAAATGGCTTTGAAAAAAGCAAATTTTGATAACCCTGCCAGTTCTCAAAAAGATGTTATGGATCAATGGAATCATATGTCTGGAGGCGCTGGAATGGAAGCATTAGAGTTTATTGGAGATGAATTGATGGATGGGAATTTAATGTATTGGGGATTTGCAGCAGCAACACTTTGGCTTGCAGGAAAAAATAGTTGGCTGAAAAATGGTTTATTGTGGGGGTCTATGGGACTTTTGGGAAATGCAGTAGTGGAAGATATGACAGGATATGACGGAATTGGAATGGCTTTGGAGGCAATTAAAGGAACCGATGCTGTTCGAGCAAAATCTCCTGCATATTGGGCAACATATGAAATGAAAAATTCTGGAATGGAATTTGAAAATGAAACAGTTTCCGAACGAGCAGGAGTTGTTTTGGGTGGATGTAATTTAGCAGATACTCTTGCTTGGTATGATGAATCGAGAAAATTGATAGCAGAAAATAATCCTCAAGCCTATGATAATAAATTGATGCCTGCTCCTTTACGAGAAAATTTACAGAAAATTTTAGAAAATTCTGGGTATCAATCTGGAGCGTTATCAGATAATAAAAAAGCAAAAATTGCTTTCGATTTTTTCGATAAATATTTACAACATGTCGATATTTCTCAGAATAATAGAATGTCTGGAGGAAGTGCAGAAGGAGGATATAAATTTTTAGCAAATCATTTTATTAATAATCCAACAAAAATAACATCACAAAAAAGATATAATGAAAATGGTGTAACGAAAACAGGGTATAGACTCAATCAGGTATATGTAGAACTTACAGATCCAAAAACAATTGCTCATATGACAGAGCAGGGAAGTCCAGCACTTGAATGGATGAAAGAATCTGGAGAAAAAGCAAAAAAATTTGTAAACGTTGTAGCTCGAGAATATGGAGGAGATTATCCTTCAATAATGAAAAAAATGAATGAAATAACTCTTCAAGCAAAAAATCTAGGACTCGATATCATCGGAATGACAGAGCGAGAAATTAAGTTTCGAGATAGTTTAAATTCTGCAATGGAGTGGAGTGTAAGAAAAGTGAAAGATGGATGGGAAGTTGTAAGTACCAATGGTGGAGCTATATGGGCAGGAGAAAAGCTGGAAGGTGCATGGAGTTTTATAAAAACTCAGGCAAAGAAAATTCCTAATATTCCCAATTATATTAAAAATTCATCACTCTATCTCAATAGTTTTCTGGCAGGAACAAATATGGATATATATGATGGGGAAGCAGAAATGAATGGAACCGATGTCGATTTATTGAAATCTGTTGAAAATCTTAGAATTTTAAAAAGTATTAAAAATACATATGAAATTCTTACTGATGAAATGGCAAGAGATTTTATTTCATCGGCTGCAAAAAATGCAGATGTTCAAAAACAGTTGAAAAAAATTGCGGCTTCAAGAAAATCAGGATCATCAAAAATATTGAATAAAGATATTGTTATGTATTTCTTTGGTTGGGGTGGATATGGAATTGGGGCAGTTTTACAAACGGGAATAGATATTGTAGAAACGATTTCATCTCTTGCGAATAGAGGAGCTCAGGCAGTTGTTGGAGTTTTTAGTGATGATGCTAAAGCATTTCTTATGGAATATGATCCATCGAAATTGGCACGAATTTTCCCTCGAGACGATATTGATGGAAAAGAAAGTTTTAGAAGTTTTGTGCAAAAAAAATCGAGAGAAAGTTTTGATGGAACTTCAGAAATTATTACAACACATGCAGCTGTTCAAAAATATGTTGCAGATATTACAGA
>CAMZLA010000112.1 GCA_947311665.1 uncultured Candidatus Altimarinota bacterium
AATAAAATCTACCCACTACAGCTCTCGCAACTTTCTCTTACTTCTGCACTCATAGACCTCACATAATATACTGTTTTAATTTTAGCTTTCCAACTTTTCATATAATATCCATAGAGTTGAGCAGGAGAAGTTTCTTCTGGATTTATCATCCATTCAAAACTTGCCGATTGATCTATCCATTTATAAATAACTCCAAACATATCAATCACATCATTCATATCACATCGTTGATATTCTTTGTAAAACCAAAAATTTTCTTGTGAAAGATTTGGAGCAACATTTACAACAGGAGCAACAGAATTTGTTTCGATGAATAATCGTTTGTAAATAGGGAGTAATCCTGCTGTTGTTCCTACTACTCCTGCTGTTGAGGTGTTTGGTGCAGGAGCAAGATGATATGAAAATCTCAATCCAGATTCTTTTATTTCAGAAATTAATTCTGACCACTGTTTCCCATTTTCTGTATTATCTTTATACCACTGCTCATCTCGTCCAAATAAAATTCCTTTCGACCATTCAGAACCTTTAAACAATTCATATTCTCCTCGCTCTATTGCTAAATTTTTCGATTCTTTAAGAGTTGCAAATGCATATTGTTCAAAAAGTGTATCTGTATATTCTCGTGCTTCTGGTTTATCATATGCCAGTTTTTTACATGCCAAATGTTCGGCAAGCCCCATAAAACCAAGTCCAACTGACCGATATCGTTTTGCTGTATATTCCGATTCTGCTATAGGATAAAAATTTAAAGTAATAACATTGTCTAAAATTCGCATTGCAATAGGAAAGACTTCATCAATATCTTTTTGTGTATTTACTTTTGCAACATTAATCGATGCTAAATTACAAACAACTGTATCCCCTGCTTTATGCTGAATATTTACATTTCCATCGGCATCAACCGTTTCTGCATTAAAAATTGATGGAGAAGTATTTTGACAAATTTCTGTACATAATTGAGTAGAATAAACATTTCCTGCATGTTTATTCGGATTCACTTCGTTTACTGTATCCCTATAAAACACATATGGCATTCCTGTTTCAACCACTGTTTTCAAAAGTTCTTTCATTAAATCTTTTGCTTTTACTTTTTCTGTTTGTGTTATTTGAGGGTTTTTTTCACATTCAATATAAAATTGAGAAAATTCTTCACAGAAAAAATCTTGCATTTTTTTTCCTGTTACTTTTTCTACTTCATATGGATCAAAAAGAGTCCATTCTTCATTCGCTTCTACTCGTTGCATAAAAATATCTGGAACAGAAACCGCTGGAAAAACATCAAAAGCCTTGCTTCTAATATCTCCAGTTTCTGTTTGTAAATTTAAAAAATCTTCAATATCTCTATGCCAAATATCTAAAGTTGGAGAAATTGCTCCATTTCTTGCTCCCAACTGATTTACAGCCGTTGCCGTATCATTCATCACTTTAATCCATGGAATAACTCCTCCACTCGCATTTTTTACATATCGGATATCCGACCCCTTACTTCTAATATTTCCACAATATACCCCAATTCCTCCTCCATATTTAGAAATTTGTGCCATATTTTCCATCTGATGATAAATAGCTCGTAAATCATCGTCTATATTCAATTTAAAACATGAACTTAACTGATGATAATTTGTTCGAGCATTTAAAAGAGTTGGAGTTGGTAGACTAAGTTTTTGTGAAGAACAGGCTTCATACATTTCAATAGCTGTTGCCAATCGTGTTTCTTTTGGTTCTGGTGTGGCAAGAAATAATGCAGCAGCCATATACATTTCTTGTGGAAGCTCATGAACTTTCCCATTAGGATTTAATAAATATCGTTTATTAAACGCTAACATTGTAGAATATCCATATTCAAAATCTCGTGAAACATTTATTGATTCTCCTGCTTTTTTAATTTCTTCATCAGTGTAAAAATCGAAAAATGAAGTGTAATAAAACTTCTTTTCTACATAATCTTTCATGTGTTGCAAAAATTTTTCCGATGAATAAATTTCTGAATATTTCATTTTTCTGTTTTTCACTGCCTGACCATAGAGTTCTATAGTATATAATCGTCCTGCAATATTTGACCAATGAATATTTTCTACAGAGATACAGTCAATAACTGCTTTTCTCATAATATTTATAAGTGATGATGTTTCAATTCCATCAACTATCATCATTTTTACAATTGCAAATACTTCAGCAAATGTACATTCATCTTCATAACCAATAACAACTCTGTCAAATAATCGTTCTAATTTTACTTCATCAAAAATTTGTTTTTTCCCAGACCTTTTTGTAACTTTTAGCAAATGTTTATCAATTTTTTCCATTTCTTCAAGCCGAGCTTCTGCTCTTTTTTTTGCTTGTTCAGCTCGATATAAAATATATGCTTTTGCTATTTCAAAATTTCCAGATTCTACTAAAACTTTTTCTACTTCATCTTGAATATCTTCAACCGTTGGAATAAGAGCCGTTTCATCAAAAGAATCAGAAATACTTTCTGCTACTTCTTCTGCAATTTCAAGAGAAAGTTCTGTACTGATATATCCCAAAACATTTTCTTCTGCTTTTTCTATTGCTGTAATAATTCGTGAAATATCAAAATTGACAATATCACCATTTCTTTTTCGAACTTGAGAAATAAACATAGAAAAACAATAATAAATGAAAAACAAATCATCGTACTCATTTCCTTTCAAGAAATCAATACAGAATAATTACATACATATAGTGTGCCATAAAACCTTACACAACTAGATATAGATATGTCAATTTATTTTACTATATAAAAGTCAGAGAAAATGCTATCATTTTTTCGAGCAATATCTTCATTATTTTAAAGACATTTCTTATTTTTTTACTCTCTTAATTTTATTTTTTATGACAGAAAACAAAAAAAAAACAATGAAACCTCGTCCAATTTTTAATACAAAAGGAGATGATACTCTTCAAAAAAGAACAATTATAAAAGGTAATATTACCGGTATTTTCAATTTAAATGATGTGAAATATAACTGGGCAAAACAGCTATATCAAGTAATGGTTGGAAACTTTTGGGTTCCAGAAAAAGTTTCTGGACTCGGAGATGATGCAACGATGTATAAAAATTTATCTGATGCAGAAAAACGAGCGTATAAAGGAGTAATTTCTTTTCTTACTTTTTTAGATAGCTTACAAACAGTAAATCTTCCTCATTTTTCAGATTATATAACAGCTCCAGAAGTCAATTTAATACTTTCTATTCAGTCATATCAAGAAGCAATTCATTCTCAAAGTTATGCAACTATTTTAGAAACAGTTGTAAGTTCAAACGAACGAGAAGAAATTTATTATTTCTGGAGAGATGATAAAATTTTATTGGAACGAAATGAATATATTGGAAATTTATATCAAGATTTTTTAGATATTCCAAATGATGAAAACTTTTTTAAAGCAATTATTGCCAATTATTTATTGGAATCTATCTATTTTTATAATGGATTTGCATTTTTTGATACCCTTGTATATAACCAAAAAATGGTAGCAACGGGAAGAATGATTTCTTATATTAGAAGAGATGAACTCACTCATGTTACAATTTTTGCAAATATTATCAGAGCTATTCAAACAGAATTTCCAGAAATGTATGATGAAAAAGTAATAGTTGATATGATGAAAACTGCTGTTGAACAAGAAATAACATGGACCAATCACATATTAGGAAATGATATTGCTGGAATAACTGAAGAATCGACAGACTTATATACAAAATGGCTTGCTAATAAAAGACTGCAAACATTGGGTATAGATCCGTTATATCCAGAAGTAATGAAAAGTCCATATCGACACCTCGAACATATGGAAGATAATAATAGTGAAAAAACTAACTTTTTTGAAAGTACTGTGATAAACTATACACAATCGACATCGATGAAAGGAAGTTGGGACTTTTAATTTTTTATAAGATATAATATGAACACAATGATTACACATCTCAAGACATGTTTTAAAAAATCTTTTGTTATAGAAGGAAGAGCAAGCCGAAGTGAATATTGGTATTTTGTTCTTTCATATATTCTTATTGCTTTATTTTTAATCGGAGGAGGTTTTATTATAGCAGAGACAATAAATGAAGCTTCTGGAATAATCTTACTAACAGCGGGAATAATATTTATTATTATCGCTATTCCAGCAGCAATATCTGTAAGAGTACGACGACTTCACGATATTGGATATAATGGCTGGTGGATTTTCATTAGTTTTGTACCTTTTATTGGAGGAATATGGTCTCTTGTTTTAAGTGTTTTAGAGAGCGAACCATTTCCTAATAAATATGGAGATAATCCTTATGGAAAAGGAGGAAATGCGAATAGTTTTTGTAGTCAATGTGGAGCAAAGAAAAAAAATAAAGATGCTAAATTTTGCCATGCATGTGGAATTCAATATGAAGAGCAAGAAAATAATGAAGGAATAAAAGGGAAAGAAGGAGAGAAAGAAGAAGAAAAATGGGCATAACCCAAAATCTTATAATATTTACAATATATATAATATATCAATGACATCAGCAGAAAAAAAAGAAAAACTCGAACAGGCATGTTCTTTAATTTTAGAAGCAATTGGAGAAAATGAAACACGAGAAGGGCTTGAAAAAACCCCTCATCGATTTGCAAAAGCATGGCTTGAAATGACTCAAGGATATGAAACAGATATTACATCGATTGCAACGACTTTTACAGGAGAAGAATATGATGAAATGATTGTTGTACGAAATATCGATTTTTCTTCATTTTGCGAACATCACTTGCTTCCGTTTACAGGAAAAGCTCATGTGGCATATATCCCTAAAAAAAAGATTATTGGACTATCTAAAATTCCACGAATAGTCGATATGTTTTCTCAACGATTACAAAATCAGGAACGCCTTACAATGCAAATTGCAGATATGATAGAAAAACTTTTAGATGCAAAAGGAGTTGCAGTAAAAATTTCTGGCGAACATATGTGTATGAAAATGAGAGGAATTAAAAAAGCAAATTCTCAAATGGAAACCATTGCCGTAAGAGGATTATTTAGAAGTGATAGCAGAACAAGAAATGAGTTTTTACAAAGTATATAAAAACAATAGAAATTTTTTCTATATTTATATTATAAATCAAAAAAAACTTCAACTGATGAATTTATCAGTTGAAGTTTTTAGAATATTTTTTTCTATACAAAGAAAAAAATTATTTAATAGAAACAGTAGCTCCTGCTTCTTGTAATTTTGCTTGAAGTGCTTCAGCATCTGCTTTAGAAACTCCTTCTTTTACTGCTCCAGGTGCTGCATCTACAACTCCTTTCGCTTCTTTCAATCCAAGTCCAGTTGCTTCTCGAACGGCTTTAATAACACCAATTTTCGATCCTCCAACTTCTTCAAGAATAACATCGAATTCAGTTTGTTCAGCAGCATCTGCTCCTCCTGCATCTCCTCCAGCAGCAGCAACAGCAACTGGTGCAGCAGCCGAAACTCCAAACTCTTCTTCCATGTGTTTAACAACAGCAGCAAGATCTAAAACTGTTAAAGTTTTTACAAGATCAAGAATTTTTTGTCCATCTTTAGACAATTCTGGTAGGTCTTTTTTTTCATCAGACATGATAAATTTAATTAAAGTATAAAAGTATATATATCTTTTTTATGCTGTGATATTTCAGCATTGAACAGAAAAGAAAATAGTATATTACGCATTTTCTTTTTGCTCTCGAACTCCATCAATACATCGTGCAAGTCCTGCAATAAGGTTTGTAGAAACTCCAACGAAGTTTGAAAGAGGTGCTTGCATAGAACCAAGCATTTTTGCGTATAGTTCTTCTTTTGAAGGAAGTTTCGAAAGATTTGTAATTTCTTGAGTATTCAAGAATTTTCCATCTACGATTCCTGCAACAAGCTCAAGGTTTTTATTCGTTTTTGCAAAGTTTGCAACCGTTTTCGCTCCAATTACTTCATCTTCTGAAGAAATTGCTGCTCCCACTGCTCCTTCCAAAACATCCATGTCAAACCCTGTAACATCATTATTTTCAGCAGCTTTTCGAAAAAGTGTTTTTTTCGCTACTGTAAATGAAATGTTTTCTGCTCTTAGTTTTCCTCTCAAATCTTTTGCGTCAGCAACAGTAAGTCCATTATTTTTAGCAAAAACAACAGATTTAGCAGATCCGAAAGAAGCAACCAATGCATCTAAAATTTCTTCTTTTTTTGATCGTGAAATAGCCATTATATCCCAACCCCCATTTTGTCTGTCATAGCAGAAGTGTGTTAAATGATATGCGTTAAATATAAAAAAACTCGTCTATATTCAAAACGCGAAAAATTGCGATTGAAAGACGAGTTTCCTAAAAAGTATCAAATCTTGTTTTTAGAGAGTCTCGGCGGGGCTTAATAAATATATTTTTTAAATTTTAAAAACTAAAATCTTAAAAAAAATATTTTTGCCTGCTGTCTTCAACGCTTCATCAGTATATAAAAAAAAAGAAAGAAAAATCAAGAGTTTTTTCATCAGTCTCGGTTGTAATTCTTCTTTTTTTTTCATAGAGTAGTATATGAAAAATTATATATAGATATTTAATAAAAAAAATTATGCGATTTCCTATTCTAAAAAATAAAAAATATTCATTTATTTTTTCTGGAATTTTAATAGCTCTCAGTCTTTTTTTTCTTATTCACCCCAGTTTTCGACTGTCTATGGGAATAGATTTTACTGGAGGAAGTGAAATTATTTGGAATTTTGGAGATGAAAAACCTAACAATGAAAAAATTGAAAATATTTATATTTCTACTCTTGGGCAAGACATTGGAGCAAAAGCAAGCAATATTCAAAATAGTACAGAAGTAATTGTGAAATCACATATTCTTTCAACCGATGAACAAAATGCACTGCTACAGAAATTTCAATCAGAATTTCAAAAAGTAACAATAGATGGTGTTTCTACAATAAACTCAAGTTTAGGAGATTATTTTCAGGCTCAAGCGTTTCAAACATTAATTTTTGCAATAATTGCAATTATATTATTTCTTGCATGGGCATTTAGAAATGTACCAAAAGGAATTTCTTCATGGAGATTTGGAATGGCTGCTATTGTTGCATTGGTACATGATGTTGTTATTATCGCAGGATTATTTTCTTTTCTCGGACAATTTATCCCAACACTAGAAGTTGATACCCTTTTTGTAACAGCACTTTTAACCGTTCTTGGGTTCTCTGTTCATGACACTATTGTTGTTTTTGACAGATTGAGAGAAAATTTGAAAGGAAAAAAATCATGTCTACTCGAACAAATAGCAGAAGACTCGCTATGGCAAACAATGGGGAGATCTATTCATACATCAGTTTCTACTCTTTTTGTCCTTCTTGCTATTCTTTTTTGGGGAGCTCCAAGTATTTTTGCATTTATTTTTGCTCTTGCTTCAGGAATTTTAATTGGAACATATTCATCTATTTTCATTGCCACTCCATTGCTTGTGTTATGGGTACAAAATGATTTAGAAAAAAATCCTATAGAAGATGATGAAGAAGCAATTGATATTGAAGGAACTGTTATTGAAGGAACTGTTATTGAACGAAAAGAATAAAATATAAAGCTATAAAGATATCAATATATAGTATAAAAAAAAGCAGTAAATATATTTACTGCTTTTTTTTATTTTTTTATTAACTTTAAAATAAAAATTGATATTATAAAAATTCTGGATCCATTCCTACTTTTGATTCTTCTGGCAAGACTTGATTTTGATATTTTGAACATTTTTTTTCTCCATAGGGAATAATAGCGGGAGAAGACATTGTTTCAAATGCAAGCTGACACACTCGCATTTCTGGGTATAAAGCGATGGGAATTCTATTCATATTAGAAATTTCTAAAGTAATAGTTCCAGAAAAACCAGCATCGACAAACCCTGCTGTCGAATGAACAACAATCCCCAATCGTCCCAATGAAGAACGACCTTCTACTCGTGCAACAATATCATTTGGAAGTGTTATTTTTTCTAATGTTACTCCTAAAACAAAATCTCCCGGATGAACAATAAATGGTTCGCCTTTTTTTCTTTCATAGAGAAGAGTACTTTCTCTTTCATTCATTTTTGTCGGATCGAGAACTTCAAATTCATTATTTTTATACACTTTAAAAAAATGCCCCAATCGTAAATCCATAGAAGAAGCATGAACTTGCTCTTTCCATAAGGGCTCAGATGATTCAATTTGAATATCTCCTGCATCTATTTTTGCCAAAATATCTCTATCGGATAAAATCATATAATTATTGTTATTTTTTTCTAAAAAATATAGCCATTACGAGTCCTGCAACAAACCCTCCAGCATGTGCCCAATATGCAACACCTCCTCCATCACCTCCAAAGCTAGCAGTTCCAGAAATAACTTGCAATATAAACCAATATCCCAACATCATAAAAGCTGGAACTGTTTGAATTCTCATATACATAAAAACATCAACTTTTGCTTTAGGGAAAAGTAATAAATATCCTCCCATTACTCCTGCAATTGCTCCACTTGCTCCAACATTTGGAATCATAGAAGTAGGATCTGCAAAAATTTGTGCATAACTCGCAGCAAAACCAGAGACAAGATAAAATAATAAAAATTTTATTTTTCCCATTCGTGCTTCTAAATTATCTCCAAAAATATAAAGAAATAACATATTTCCTCCCAAATGCATCCATCCACCATGTAAAAACATAGAACTGATGAGAGTAAGTAAACTTTCTCCTTGAGAAATTTCTGCTGGTTGCAATGCGTATATTTGAAAAAAATCCCATAAAGATTCTGGTGTTGCCGTAGGGAAATATGAAAAAAATACTATAATATTTACAGCAATTATTCCATATGTTACTATTGGAACTCCCTTTGATGGATTATGATCTCTAATAGGAAGCATTATGTATTATAAAAAAAAATTCATTTAAAATATAAACATATCTTATAAGAAAACAAGAGTTGAAGCAATAATCTTTTTATGATAGAATAATATGAAACAAAGAAGTGAAGTAATTTTTTTAAATATATAATGACTGATAATACTCCAGATAATATTACGGAAGAAAAAGTAATTAAAACTTTACAAGAATCTGGAATAACAGATTTTGTAAAATATTTACGGTCTCCATGGAGAATTTTTTGGAGCAATCTTTTAGCAGGAATTTCTCGAGGTTTTGGGATTATCCTTGGAATGACGGTTGTTTTAGCTCTTGCTATTTGGATAATTTCACGACTTGTCGATGTTCCTCTTATTGGAGAATATTTTCAACAAGCACAAAATCAAATAACCGAATATACAGAAAGTACAAATTACAAAGAGGAATTTCAATCTATGGAAGAATTATTGAGAGAAATTAGAAATAGTTTACGATAAAAAATCTAAAATCTAAAAAAGGGCGAACTTAAAAGTTCACCCTTTTTTCATAAATGAAAGAAAGTAGGCTTAATAGGAAATTATAATTTTTCTACATCATTCCAGGCATTCCCATTCCCCCCATTCCAGCAGGCATTGCTGGAGGCATTTCTTCTTTTGGAATATCTGCTATTGCAACTTCTGTTGTAAGCAACATAGCAGCAACACTTGCAGCATTTTGCAATGCAGACCGTGTAACTTTTTTTGGATCAATAATTCCTGCCTCTATTAAATTTTCTACTTTTTCAGAAAGAACATTATACCCATTATCAAAATTTTCATCAGCTAAAACTTGAGAAATAATAACAGAACCTTCAAGTCCAGCATTTTCTGCTATTTGTCGTGCAGGTGACTCTAATGCTTTTTTCACTAAAGATATCCCTATTTTTTCATCGGCATTTTCTGTTTGTTCAAACAATTCATCGAGAACTGATGAAATTTTTAAAAGAGCCGTTCCTCCTCCTGCAACAATTCCCTCTTCGACAGCTGCTTTTGTTGCTGCCAAAGCATCTTCAATTCTATGTTTTTTTTCTTTTAATTCAATTTCAGTTGCTGCTCCTACTCGTAAAATAGCAACTCCTCCAGCTAATTTTGCAATTCGTTCTACCAGCTTATCTTTATCATAATCAGATTTTGTATTTTCTAATTGAGATTGAATTTCAATAACTCTATTTTCAATGTTTTGCTTATTTCCTGCACCTTCCACAATAGTAGTATCATCATTTGTAACAATTATTTTTCTTGCACTTCCTAAATCGGCAACCGTTGCTTTTTCCAAGGACAATCCCAATTCTTCAGTAAGAAACGTTGCCCCTGTTACAATTGCCAAATCTTTTAAAATTTCTTTTTTTCTCTCTCCAAATTCTGGAGCTTTTACTGCTACAGCATTGAATGTTCCACGAATTTTATTTAAAACAAGGGTTGTCAATGCTTCACTTTCTAAATCATCAGCAATAATTAATAAATCTTTTTTCCCCGATTTTGCCAATTCTTCAACCAAAGGAACAAGAGACTGAATAGAACTAATTTTTTTATCTGTAATAAGAACGGCACAATTTTCCAATACTGCCTCCATTCGAGCCGGATCAGTTGCCATGTAAGGTGATAAATATCCATTATCAAATTGCATTCCTTCAACAATATCTGTTGAAATCCCTAAAGTATTCCCCTCTTCTACAGTAATTACTCCATTATGCCCCACTTTATCCATAATATCAGCAATAGTAATTCCTACTTGCTTATTTTGTGCTGATATCGTTGCTACTTGAGCAATTTCCTCTGTTGTCGTTATTTGTTTTGCTTTTGTATTCAATTGTTCTATTGCTTTTTCTACTGCTTTTTCAATCCCATTTTTTAATAAAACAGGATTTGCCCCTGCTGCAATATTTTTCATTCCTTCTGCAATAATGCTTGAAGCAAGAACCGTTGCGGTTGTTGTTCCATCTCCTGCTAAATCATTTGTTTTTGTTGCTGCTTCTTTCACTATTTGAGCCCCAATATTTTCAAAAGCATCTTCAAGTTCTATTTCTTTTGCAATTGTAACTCCATCATTTGTAATAGTTGGACCACCAAATTTTTTATCTAAAACAACATTTCGCCCTTTTGGCCCCATTGTAATTCGTACCGCATCGGCAAGTTTCATAACTCCTTTCAGAAGTTTTTCTCGTGCATCTAAACCATATGTAATATCTTTTGCCATATTTATTGTGTGTTAAAATATAAAAATTAATTTTTTTCTGATATTATGCTATTTTTGCTAAAATATCTTCTTCTGGAAGAATTAAATATTTTTTTTCTTCATGAGTAAATTTTGTTGGAATAAATTCTTTAAAAATAACAATTTCTCCTATTGTTAAGTTTTTCACATCGGGACCAATTTCAATAATTTCACCAGACTGTGGAAGTCCTTCTTTTTCTTTTGTTGAAACAATAAAACCAGAAGAAGTTATTTGCTCTTTTGGTTCAACCGATGAAATAACAACTCTGTCTCCGAGAGGAATAATTTTTGACATAACTATTAAAATTAAAATATAAATTTAGCACTCTCTATTATAGAGTGCTAAAGTTTTTTTTGCAAGAATTTTTCAAGATAATAAAATCTATAAATAAAAAAAAACTATAACTCTTATTAAAAAGAGAAATAGTTCTTATTTTTTTATAATGATGAGAATTTTAAGATATTGGCTCTAAAACTTTTAAATTTACTCGTTCTCCAGTTTGTGCCCCCATCATTCGTAATAATGTTCGAATAGATTTAATTGTTTGTCCTTGCTTCCCAATAATTCTTCCCATATCAGACTCTGAAACAGTTACTTCATATAACGTCCCCAATTCATCTATTTTTTTTTCAATTGTAAGAGATTCAGGATTTTCTAATATATTTTCTAAAATATATTCAAGAAATGCTTGAGGATTTTCTGAAGTCATATTCTATAAGAATTAAATAATTATAAAAATATTTTTTTTAAATTAAAAATATTTTTTATTCTTCTTCTGCTGGTTTATCTTCTTTTTTTGGTTGTTGAAATCGAGTTTCAATATATTTTTCAAGAACTTTTACCCCATTTTTTGCTCCCAATCGTGCAACTGTTTGAGATGGTTGAGCTCCGTTCCCAAGATAAAATTCAATTCTATCTTGTTTTAAAACAACATCTTTTTTTATTGGATCATAATGACCAACAATTTCAAGAAATCGTCCCTGAACAGCATTTGCTTTTTCTGCTACTACTATTCGAAAAAATGGTCTATTTTTTCGTCCTTTTCGTTGAAGTCGAATTTTTAACACTCCTAATATAATTAAAATATAAATACGGCATTTTTCTAAAAAAATTTTTTTCTAAAATGCAAAAAGTATTCTTTCTTATTTTTTACTTTTCGTCAAGAGAAACCTTGTTTTTCTTCACATGCAAAAAATATGAAATTCCTAGCAATATTCCTCCAATTATCATAAATAAGAAGACTTTTACATTTACATCAACATTTACTAAATCGTATAAAAATATTTTTATAAGAGTGAAAACAAGTAATATCATTCCTAAAAATTTTTCACGGGGAAATGTTTTTTTATCTTTAATTCCTAAAACTAACAACACCGAAGCAAGAAACACCCACCAAAAACTGATGAGAGATGCAATAACCCCATTTGTCTCAAGAGGACGAATATAATATACATCTATCATAACATCAGCAGGAGGAACAAAAAAATTGTAGAAAGCAATAACCTCGTTTGAACCCAGTTGAAAAAGAAAAGTAATAAAACAGAGTAAAAGAAAAAAATGAAACCCTGATGAAATTTTCTCAATATTTTTCTTTACCCAAAATAACAATGACCCAATAATAAACAGAGAAAATAATGCGATGAAAGAATCTTCTGTTTCAAAAAATGAATAATGATGAGCTGGAAAAATATTATCCCAGAAAATAAAAAATGAAATAAAATATGCAATTAGAGTAAAAATAACAGATGCATATGCCGATTTTTTAGAGTTTTTATTGGAAAGAGAAATAGCTCTATAAGCAAAAATAAGAGCAGGAATAAAAAAGATAAAACGAACAGAGATATTTATATTTGCAACAATATCTGAACCGATGAGTAAAGGAATAACCAGAAGTGAGATATATGCAAAAACTTCTCGAAATGAAGCCGTTACCGCTCTCTTTTGAGGAAGAACCCAATAGAGCAGAAAAGGTGAAAGAGTAAATGAAAGAAAAAGTTTTTCTGTAGAAAAAATATCAAAAAGAAGAGTTCCATCATTATAATGAAAAAATAAGTAAAATATTCCTAAAAAAGTAATTCCTATATATGCCAATTCTCGTTCTATTTGTTGTTTTTTTGAAAATAAATATGCAAAAATACAAGCAATAAAAGGAAGAATAAAAGAGAAATAATATCCAATATTTTGCGTAATATCAAAAAAAGCAATTCCTCCAGAAATAAACCCCATAGTATATAACCCTATTTGTAAATCTTTATTCTCTATATTTTTATTCTGAAGAAAATGCCAAAGAGAAAAATAGAACACAGAAAGCAATGCCATCACAATTCCTCCCAGAGAAAGAGAAACTGATGAAGTTAGAATGAAAGATGGATAAAATGAGGAATCAATAGCCTCGAAAACAATGTTAAAAAACCATAAAAAAGGGAGAATAAAATGTACACTCGAAACTGTTATATCGGCTGAAAATTTTCTAATATTTAATGTTACAAAAGAAAGATGAGCAAGAACGATAGCAAAAGAAATTAGTAATGAATATGCTGGTTGCTCATTAAATCCTCCATTCATTAAACCAGAAAGAGACAATGTCCCGATGAATAATCCTAAAATATTTATTGAAAGTAATGACAATAAATTCATTCGGAATGAAGCAAAAAATAGAGCTGATGAAATAGATAAAAAATAGAACAAAAACCCTATAAACGATGTTTGATATTCAAA
>CAMZLA010000113.1 GCA_947311665.1 uncultured Candidatus Altimarinota bacterium
CAAATCATGGACAATATATATCTGAAGTACCCAAAACAGCAAAAGTAATTGCAAACGGCCCTGAAAACATGCCATATATTATTGAGTATAAAAAAAATGTATATGGCATTCAGTGTCATTTAGAAAGAAAAGTTGAATGCCCACTCAGTGAAAAATTTTGGGAAAAATTTTTAACAAATATTTTTTCAACATAATGTTTTTACAACATATTTTTTCTAATATTTACAGCATTATATATTCATTTTTTTTCTAAAAATATCAATAACAATTTATACAATAAATATTACCACCCCCTATCTTCATATTTCACATCAACTTCACTTCCAGCGATAGAATCCATACATTCTCCCAATCCTTCTGAAACTTTTGCAAGAACTGATACATCTTCAAAATTTGCAACAGCTTCAACAATTGCTTTTGCTCGAGCTTCAGGGTTCGAAGATTTAAAAATTCCAGACCCAACAAACACTCCCTGACTTCCCAATTGCATCATCAATACAGCATCGGCTGGTGTAGCAATTCCTCCTGCAGTAAAAGTAACAACTGGAAGTTTTTGATTTTCAGATACATATTCAAGGAGATCTAATGGAGCTCCAATTTCTTTTCCATATCGAACCAATTCTGCCGTATTTTTTCCTGCTAAACTTCGTATTTGTTTATCAATTTTTCTAAAATGAGTAACAGCATTCGAAACATCTCCAGTTCCAGCTTCTCCTTTTGTTCTGATGAATGCTGCTCCTTCTGCAATTCGACGAAGAGCTTCTCCCAAATTTGTTGCTCCACAAACAAATGGAACTTTAAAATCCCATTTATCAATATGAAATTCTAAATCGGTAGGAGTTAAAACTTCACTTTCATCAACATAATCAACCCCTAAATATTCAAGCATTTGAGCTTCTGCAAAATGCCCAATTCGTGCTTTTGCCATTACTGGAATTGAAACAGCTTCAATGATTTCTTTAATCATTTTAGGATCTGAAGTTCGAGCAACTCCCCCATCTCGCCGAATATCCGATGGAACTCGCTCTAAAGCCATTACTGCAACAGCTCCTGCTTTTTCTGCAATACGCGCTTCTTCAGCATTTACAACATCCATAATAACCCCTCCTTTTAACATTTTTGCCATTCCCGATTTCACTTCATAATCTGCTATTGTTGCCATATTGTAAAAAAAATAATATATATAAATTAATATTCACATTGATGATAAGAAATTTATTTATTTTTTACAATATATTTGATAGAGTTTTACAGAAAAAAAATTATTCATTTATTAATCTGTAATATTATGGCAAAACAAGAAACAGTAATTAAATTTGATAAAGTCGATTTTGAATTTAGAGATAGTGAAAAAATCATTTTGAAAGAAGCATCGTTTTCCATTAGAAAAGGAATGAAGTTTACCCTGATGGGACAAAATGGAGCAGGGAAAAGTACTATTTTCAAACTTATAACAGGAGAACTCGAACAACAAGATGGGAAAATAAATATTGATAGCAATGCCAGTATTGCTATTGCAAAACAAGTAATGAGTCCAGAATATAAAGAACTTACCCTTCGAGAATTTTTTGAAGCACAATTTGATGAAAAAATTTATGATATAGACCGGCGAATTGCACAAAGTTTAGAAGCTGTAGATTTTGATGCTCCATATGACAAAAAAATAAATGATTTTTCTGGAGGACAACAAGCTCGTTTATTATTAGCATCAGCACTTATTCAAGACCCAGACATATTACTTTTAGATGAACCAACAAATAATTTAGACGCTGATGGAATTGGGCATTTGATTGGATTCTTAATGATGTATGAAAAAACAGTTATCGTTATTTCACATGATGCCGATTTCTTAAATTTATTTACCGATGGAGTTCTCTATCTTGATGTATATACTCATACTGTTACACAATATTTAGGAGATTATTTTACAGTAGTTGATGAAATTGAAGCCCAACGAAAACGAGAAAATTTAAAAAATGTTCGACTGCAAAAAGAGATTCAAAAGAAAAAAGATCAAGCAAATGTTTTTGCACATAAAGGAGGGAAATTGAGATTGGTAGCAAAAAAAATGAGAGAAGCGGCAAGTGAAGCAGAAGAAAATATGGTGGATACCAGAAAAGAAGATAAAACTATTAAAGATTTTGAAATTCCTTTACAAGAAGGAACAAGTGGTGAATTTATAAATATTACTCATCTTTCTATAATGAAAAATCATGAAGTAATAGATAAAAAAGTTGCTGTCGATTTACGAAAAAACGAACATCTTCTCTTAAAAGGACCAAATGGAATTGGGAAAACAACTCTCCTTGAAACTCTTGCAACAAAAAAAGTTGATGGAATAACAATAAATCCTGATATTAAAATTGGATATTATCGTCAAGATTTTTCTACTTTAGATTTTGAAAAAACAGTTCGAGAAACTCTTCTGGACGCTATTGAAGATTTTGAAGGACGAAGTATGGAAGAATATATGAGAAAAGTAGCCAGTGGATTTCTTATCCAAAATGACATTATAAATTCTAAAGTTGGAGATTTATCAGAAGGGCAAAAAGGACTTGTTGCCTTTTGCCAACTTGTATTGATGAAACCAGGATTATTAATTTTAGATGAACCAACAAATCATATAAATTTTCGACATATTCCAGTTATAGCCAAAGCCCTCGATAGTTATAAAGGAGCAATGATTCTTGTCTCTCATGTTGATGAATTTGTAAACCAAGTTCGAATTGATAAATATTTAGATTTAGGAAAATAATAAAATAATAAATAATAAAAGCAAGAAAAAAACTTAGAAAATAAAACAGTGAATATTTAAATATCATCAAACAATCAAAAAAACTTCAACTGAAATTTTCATCAGTTGAAGTTTTTTCTTTCATAGGTTTTTTGCAAACTTCCGTTACTTTCCGCTAATTTCTATGTTACTTCCCTTTCACTACTTCTAATACAATTTCAGCCGCTCGCTTTGTTCCTTCAAACGAAAGATTTGGTAAACTCACTCGAATCATTCGAGTTCTGTCTTTTGCTTTTCTGTCAGCAGGAGAGAAAAATAAATTGGCAGGCATAAGAACAACTCCTTTTTCAGCAATGCGTTCCAATACACATTCAATATCAAGTTGTTTAGAATCTTCACTTTCTAATTTTTCTAAATCAATCATTCCATAATACCCATTCCCCTCTTTTTTTACCCCCAAAGTATCATAAAAAATATCAACTTTTTTCTCTAACATTTCAACATATTTTGCTCGCTCTTTTTTTCCAAGCACCACATGAGCCAATGATAATCCAACAGAAGGACCAGGTATTCCTGTTATATGTTGGAATAATCCTAAATTTTTTCCTCCTGGAGATTTTGCAAGAAACAAAAGGTTTCGTACATCTGTTGCTTTTGTTGTATTTGGATTGAAAAATTCACCAAGAATTTCATTTGAAATAAAATCATTTGCATGATCAGAAACATAAATATCTCCAGCTCGAACTCCTGTTGCTCGCTCAATTTTTGAAAGAGAATCAATTCTAATTAATCGTCGTGCTGCATTGGGATATTGGCAGATACTTTTTGCTCCTTTAAAAAATCTAAAATATACTTCATCAGTTATAATGATTGAATTATGTTTTTCTGCAATGCGTTCAATAGCATTGAGCAATGTTTCATTTGATGTAAATCCTGTTGGATTGTTTGGAGAGATGAGGATAAAGGCTTTAATTCGTTCTTTCTGATTCAATATTTTTTCAACATCAGCCTGTTCTACTCCCCCTGTTTCTGGATCGACGGGAAGAGATAAAATATCTATATCTCGTTCTACAAAAATAGCATTATATGGAGCATATACGGGAGAAGTCATCGCAACAGTATCTCCTGAAAGCAAAAATTTAATTCCTTCTTCTCCCAATCCTTGAAATGTTGCCCCAACACCATGAGATGCTCCCATTATTCCAATGAGTTCATGAGCCTTTACTTTTACTCCTAAATTTTCTGAATATTCTTCTGCCATAACTGCTTGCAATAACGGATGTCCAGCAGGCTGAGGATATCGTCCCCCCATAAGATTTGAATATTTAAACAATTCATAATAAATGGTAAATCTATCATAATTTAAATTTTGAGCATCGCATACTTTTTCCAGCTCTAATATAAATTCGTTCCAATCATTTTTCAATTGTTCTGCAACTGATGAAGAAAAATTTTCATCAGCTGTTTTTTCTACAATATTTTCTATTTCTGATAATTCTGAATCTAATCGTTTGAAAAATAAATTTTTATTTAAATCGATATTATGATTATTGAAAGCAATATCAAGAATTGCAAGAAATGCAAAAAATCTTCGAGATCGAACATTTGGAGAAAATCCATATCCTGGTTCCCCTTGAGATAAATCTAAAACATTTGCTTCTCCAACATTTTTTTCTGCAATAGCTCGCAATCCACGAAAAGCAAGAAAAGGAATCGTTGTTTTTGCATCAAAAGTATATTTCATAATTTTTTTACATTAAATAACTTTAGGGAATAATACTACGGCTATAAAAAGAATTGCAGCATTTACTCCAACTGCTTTCCAAATAAAGTCCCAAGTAACCTCTGCTTTTACTTTATCTCGAGATTTCCAAATATCAATAACCATCAATTCTTGATGCTGAAACTTATCCTCTAATCGTTCTTGCTTATCTTCCAATCTTTCCATCTTATGTTCAACTCTTCCTATTCTTTTTTTCAATTCTGAAACATCTTGTTTTAAAATATTTACATCTTCTTTCAAAACACTCACATCTTGCTTCAAAATTTTTACATCTTGTTTCAAAACACTTACATCTTGTTTCAAGATTTTTACATCTTGCTTTAAAATATTTATATCAGTATAAATATTTTTTACAACTGTAAGAACTTCCGTTAATATTTTTTCATTATTATTTCCTGACATATAGCGTACATTATATGATAAGTATTTATATACTACTAAAAAAAACATTGTAATACAATATTTTCTCTAAAAAATAGGTCTTCCTTCTTTCATAAAAATTTTCACTATTTCAAAAATAATAACAGTGCAAGAAAAACTTGCAATTCCTAAAAGACCTCCTGCAATAACATCAGAAAAATAATGAACTTGTGTAAAAATTCTGGAGAAAGGAACAGAAATTATTCCGAAAAAAAGCAAAGAATGCGTTATTATCTTTTGTTTTACAGATAATTTCAAAGTGAATAAATAGAGAATTGCAATGAAAATAAAAATAGAAGTAGTTGCATGTCCGCTTGGAAAACTTGATTCATGAGCAGAGAGATGAAACGGATTTTCTGGTCTTTCTCGTTCTGTTAAAAATTTCATAATAATTTTTATTGTTTGCCCTCCTGCAACTCCTAAAAACAAAAAAAGAACTTCTTCTTTTTTCTTGAAAAACCAAAGGAAAATGAGCAACACCAAAAACCAAAGAATAAAAATTTTAGGATCAAAAAGCTGTGTAATAAAGATAAAAATATTGTTTATTATTTCATTTTCATGAAGAGATGAAATCAAATTATTTATTTTCTTGTCTAAAAGGAAAAAACTATAATTTTTTTCTATAAACAATGAATACCAAATAGTAAAAAATGCAAAAAAAGAAACAGTTGCTAAACCAATGAATGATATAATTTTTTTCATAATAAAATTTAAAAAACAATTAATAATAGTTTTCAACAACTAATAACACTCTTTCACAGCTTCAATATCAGAATAATTTCTCCTTTATAAACATTCTTTAATTCTTCTAACTTTTCTAACTTTTCTAACTTTTCTAATTTTTTTTATTTTTCTAACTTTTCTTATTTTAAGATAACTTTTCTTCTCGTAATTTTTCTTGTTGGGCTCTGTAAATATCTTTTGCTCGTTGTTTTTTTGCTGCAATTTCTCGTTTTTTATCAAGTTTTTTTTTCTCTTTTTCCAACAAACGATGCAAACCATCTTTCCAAGAAGAAAGTTTTGGAAGATTATTATTTATAAGAATTGAGGAA
>CAMZLA010000114.1 GCA_947311665.1 uncultured Candidatus Altimarinota bacterium
AATGTCTTTTTTTTAAAATTTTTGTAGAGGCACAATATTTTGTGCCTTGTTATTTTTTAAATTTTTTTTACAAAAAATAAATAATTTTCTGGTAGGGGCGTATGGCAATACGCCTTTTGCATGTTTATATGCAATATACATTTCTTATTCTTACAGGGAATATATCTTTTGTATATTTACAGGCAATAAATCTTTTACATGCTTACAAGGAATATTGCATTTCCTTTATTTACAGGGCGTATTGCCATACGCCCCTACCAGAAAATTATTTATTTTTTGTAAAAAAAATTTAAAAAATAACAAGGCACAAAATATTGTGCCTCTACAAAAATTTTAAAAAAAAGACATTTTTTACCCATCCATTTACCCCTTTTACTTATGAGTTATTACTCAAACCATAAAGTCTATGACTTAGAAATTGCAGGAAAAAAATATTCTTTCGATTTTGGGAAATATGCAACCCTAACAAATGCTTCTTGTGTTGTTACATGCGGCGGAACATCAGTTTTGGTTACGACTGTTATGTCGGCAACTGCACGAGATATTGATTACATGCCGTTAATGGTAAATTATCAAGAAAAATTATATGCTTCAGGAATTATTAAAGGTTCTCGATTTATGAAACGAGAAACTCGTCCAAGTGATGATAAAATTTTAATTTCTCGAGTTATCGATAGATCACTTCGTCCATTATTCCCAAAAAATTTGCGAAACGATGTTCAAGTAATGCTTACAACTCTTTCATACGATGGAGAAAATGAACACGATATTTGTGCAGCTCTTGGTGCTTCGGCATGTTTAACCGTTTCAGATATTCCTTTTGATGGACCAATTGCAATGCTTCGTATCGGTTTAGATTCAGAAAATAATCTCACAATTAACCCAACCGCAACACAAAGAACAGAACAAAATCTCGATTTAATTGTTTCGGCAACAAAAGACGGAGTTGTTATGATTGAAGCAGGAGCAAATGAAATTTCTGAAGAAAAAATCCTAGAAGGAATTGCTTTGGGAGAAAGTGAAGCAAAAAATATTTGCCAATTTATGGAGGATATTCGAGCTGATCGAGGAACAGAAAAAATTACTGTTCCAGAAGCAAAAAAAGATGATGAAATGAAAAATTGGGCAATGGATGAATGTCATGACGATTATCAAGAATGTTTGTGGGGTATTCCAGAAAAATTGAAACGAGTTGCACGAAAAAATGAAATCACATCAGCAGCAAAAGAAAAAGCTATTGAAAAATTTGGAGAAGAACGAGTTGATGAATTTTTTGAAAATTCTGCAGCGTTGGTATGGAAAAAGATTTTACGAGATGCAATTTTAAACGAAGAAAAACGAATAGCTGGACGAAAACTTGATGAAGTACGAGCGATTTATGTAGAAAAAAATATGTTTGAACGAACTCATGGTTCGGCACTTTTTCAACGAGGAGAAACACAAGGACTTTCAATTGTTACCCTTGCTCCCCCATCGGCAGCACAATTAACAGAAGGAATTGAAGGAGAACAAAAACATTATTATTTTCATCATTACAATTTCCCTCCATATTCTGTTGCCAGCACTTCACCTCGATTGTTTACGGGAAATAGAGAAGTTGGACACGGAGCTCTTGCACAAAAAGCAATAATGCCAATTCTTCCTTCACACGATGAATTTGGGTATACCATTCGAGTGGTTACAGAAATTTTGATGTCTAATGGTTCGTCTTCTATGGCGGCAACTTGTGGTTCTACCCTTGCTCTTATGGCAGCAGGAGTTCCTATCAAACGACCTGTTTCAGGAATTGCAATGGGACTTATCACTTCTGAAGATGGATCGAACTATAAAGTATTATCTGATATTCAAGATGATGAAGACTTTGTAGGAGATATGGATTTTAAAGTAACAGGAACAACAGAAGGAGTTACAGCAATTCAAATGGATATTAAATTGAAAAAAATTGATTTAGAAGTTTTTAAAATAGCTCTTCAGCAATCGAAAGAGGGACGAATGCATATTCTTGATGAAATGCTTAAAGTTATTCCAGAAGTAGAACCTCAACTTTCTGAATATGCTCCAAAACTACTAACGATGAAAATTGATCCAGAATTTATTGGAAAAATTATTGGGAAAGGAGGAGAAACTATTCAAAAACTTACAGAAGAAAGTGGATGTGAAATAGATATTGCAGAAGATGGAACTATTACAATTGCTTCAACAGGAGATATATCAGGAGCACATAGTGTTATTAAACAAATTGAAGGATTAACTTTTGAACCTAAAGCAGGACAAAGCTATGATGCAATTGTTGGGCGAGTAGAAAACTATGGAGCATTTGTAGATATTACTCCTAGTGTTGGAGGATTGGTGCATGTTTCAAAAATTTCATCAGAACGAGTAGAAAATGTAAGTGATGTTTTGAAAGTTGGACAAAAAGTTCGAGTAAAATTACTAGAAGTTGATGATAAAGGACGGCTTAACCTCTCTATTAAAGATGCAGAATAATTTAAGTTTATAACTTTTTAATATATTATATAAAAAAAATCAGTCATTTATATTTGACTGATTTTTTTTATTATTTCTATAATTTCTATAATTTCTATTATTTCTATTATTTCAATTTCTATTCAAGAAAAAATGTAATAAATACATCAACAATAATCCATGACATAACGGCTAAAGCAAATCCTATAAAAGCATTGAAAAAAGCAGTTTTTCCACTTTCTCCTTTATCATTTCCAATAATATATAAAATTCCTGCATACACATTCATTATCATATAAACAACTCCTGTCAAAATTCCTCCCATTTTAATTAAATGCATTCCAAACAATAAAATTATTTCAAAAGAAAAATCTCCACTTTTAAAAGCATCGGCTACTTTTCCAGAAGTTGGAATTAAAGAAATATCAAATGCTGCAAAAAGAGGAGCATTCATTGCTAATGCAAAATAAAAAGTAAGAGTAAAAACAAATCCTAAAAACAGAGAATTTAAAAACATTTCTTTTTGAAATATTTTTTTTACTGATGATATATTTTGTACATTTTTCATTTCTTTTTAATTATTAGTCATTTATTATATAGGAATATATTTCAAATATTTATCAAATATTTATCAAATATTTTAGTAAATTTTAAGATAATAGAGATATATTTGTTTTATTTTATCAACCTATAAATACTTTCTGCTACTTCTCCTCTTGTCATTCCTTCGTTTGGAAGGAAGTTTGTACCAAAATCGAGCAATCTATTATTTTTTGCAAATTCTGCATATTCAGCAAACCAAGAATTTTTTTCTACATCAGCAAAAGGATTTCTTTTTGGTATTCCTTCCAAAGGAAGATTTGAAGCATTTATTAAAATTTTAAAATATTCTGCTCGCCCAACTGTTTTTTCTGGTTTAAAACTTCCATCTGAATACCCTTTCACAATTTTTTTATCATATGCCGATAAGACATAATCGGCAAACCAATCTCGTTTTGAAACATCATTGAATGGATTTTCTAAATTTTTTCTAATAGAAATATTCATCGCTTTAAAAATCATTTTCAATGCCTCTCCTCTATTTACTTTTTTATCTGGTTTAAAACTTCCATCTGAATATCCACCAATAATCCCCTCTTGTTTTAAATATGTCAATGCTTTTGCATTTTTATGTGTTGGAGAAATATCAGTAAAAATATTTGCATTTTCACTTTGTTTTTCTATAGGTGATGTAATACTTATTTTATGAATATCTCCATTTATAGAAATAAATCCAAGACCTGTGTTTTGTGCTGTAAAATAAATTTTTACATATCCATTTGCAAAATCTCCTTTTCTCAAAACAACAACATCTGTTTTTCCGTTTTTTGATGTAATGATAAATGAGCCTTGTTTTGGGAAATTTTCACTTGAAATAATTTCATTATTTTTATCTATTGCTTTCACTACAATTTCTAACACATCTCCTTTTTTTACACTATTTTCTGCAAAAAATTGGAAATGAGAAAATTCAATTTTTTTATCAGAATTTTGTTCTAGTGTTTCTGCACTCTTTGAAATATCCGATTGAGATTCTCGTTCTGCTGTTTCATTCAAATTTCGAGTTGCAACTTCAGAATTTCCATCTGTTTTTCGTTTTACTACTTGAATTTCAATCATTTCAACAATATTTCCATATGAAACTTTTATTTTATTTTTTCCAACTTTATCCAAAGTAAAAGAAATATTTCCTTCTCCTTTTTCAATATCAAAAGTGTTCAATGCTTTTCCTTCTTTCAATTCATAATGTATTTCAACATTTCCAGAAAATGATTCAAAAAATTCTTTTTTTTCATCAGCTGATAAAACAGAAATTTTAACTTTTTCTCCTTCTAAAATTTTTGTTGGACTTGCAATCAATTTAAATCCTCCCAATTTTTGTCCAGATTTTCGCTGTGGAATTTCTGTTGCTTTTGGTTTTGGTGTAATCGCTTCACTTCGAGCCGATGAATGAGAATTGTTTGATGCTATGAGAGTTGTTCCTTTTTCATATTTATGAATAAAATCGAAGGGATGAATAGTATATTTTAAAGCATTTGCTTTTCCAAATCCTGCATTTACAGCAGTTGTAAAATTATATCCAGAAGCTCGTGCATCTTTCATAGAAAATGGCCAATAGGGATAAAAAGGTGCTCCTTTTTTATCTATTTGAAAATGAATATGAGCAGTTGTAGAGTTTCCTGTAGACCCAACATTTCCAATTTGTTGTCCTCTTTTTACTGTATCTCCGACTTTTACAGAAATATTTGAGAAATGAGAATATGATGAATATACCGTTCCATATTCTGGAACTTTATCATGACGAATAACTACATGTTTTCCATATCCTGTTGTTTGGCTTTTGGCTTTTACAACAATCCCATTGGCAATAGAATATACTGGAGTTCCTGGTGCAAGTTTAATATCAACAGCAGGATGAGAACCTGTATATTCTTTATGATCAAATTTATATTTTCCCATATAAACAATAGAATATGTAATTTTAGGATTTACATATTTTCTTGCCCATGTTTCATTTTGCATTTTAGACAATTCATATCGAGGAGCTTTTACGAGTTGTGCCGATGAATATGAAGAAAAACTTCGAGAATTTTTTCCTCCAACTGCAAACCAATCAGGAGCATATTCATATGGATATACTGTTCCATCGAAAGGGATTGGAGATGGAGCATCTGTTATTGATGCAGAAAAATATTCACTTGTTTGAGAAAAAAGAAAAAGTCCTGTCATCATTATGGCAATTGTTGCAACAGCAGTTGCAAATGGATTTTTTTGTGTAACATTTAAATATCTATTTTTCCCCAATCGTAAAATTCTTTTCAATTTAGATATTTTTTTACCATCGGAAGATTTTCCAATTCTTTTTTTTATAAAATAATCACCTACAAATTTTTGATGTGGTAATTCATTGTTTTCCTCCGGACATCGAGAAATTGGATGGTTCGAAAAAGTACTATCTCTGTTTGTTTGTGTCATATAATGATATTATATTCTGTGTATGTTTCAAATCATTATATCATAAAAAACTACAATGAATCAATTACATTCTGTTTTATCTGTTGATAAAAATAAAAATTCTGCTTCTATAATAGTTTCAGAAACAGAAATGAAAATTTTTGCCAAAGAACTTGCAAAGCGAGTTCATTATTTTTCTCTTGGTGGGAAAATAATTTTTTGTGATGGAGAAGTGGGAAGTGGAAAGACTACTTTTACTAGATATTTTTCTGAATATTTTGGGATTATTTCAAATTCACCAACATATTCTATTATCGAACAGAGAAAAAGCGAAAAAAAAATAGACAATAAAAATAAGAATGAAAATTTTACCATTGTTCATGGAGATTTTTATAGAACAGATGAAATGCGAAGTGAAGAAATAATAGAAGAATATTTAGAAATTTTATCTGATGAAAAAAGTATTGGGATTTTTGAATGGCTTGATGATACATTAAAAACTGAATTATTTTCTCATCAGCCCAGCATTTCTCTTTTCTTTTCTCATGGAGAAAACAGAGAAAAAAGAAAAATAGATATTTCTTTTTCAAACCCTTTTTCTTGCAGCATAGACACAGCAAAACAATTACAAGAAGAATATAAAACACCGGTTCATGTAAAACATCATATTGAAATGGTGAGAAACATTGCAATGTTTTGTGGAGAAAAATTGCAAAAAAATAATATTCCAATAGATATGGAACTTGTAGAAAGTGGTGCTCTTTTACATGATGCTGTTCGATATGTAGATTTTCCAGAATTTACTGAAGAACATAGAAAATATTATGCAGAAAATATAACACCAGAAAAAATAAATATTTGGAAAAAATATCAAAAAATATATAAAACACAACATCATGCTCATGCCATGCAAAATATTTTACATCAGCTTGGTTTTCCTGCAACAGGAAAAGTTGTTGCTTCGCACTACACAGGAGAAATTTATAGAAATAAACATTTCTCATGGGAAGAAAAATGTGTATATTATGCAGACAAACGAGCCTTACATAGTTCTTTTGTAACGGTTCAAGAACGATTGATAGATGGTGCAAAACGATATCCACATGAGAAAATTAAAGGGAATAATTTGCTCGATTTAATTTTAGATTTTGAAAAAGACTTGCAAGAAAAAGGGAAATGGAAAGAAGAAGATATTCAAAAAAATATTAGGAAATAATACTTTTACAGCATCAGTTCCCAAATAATTTTTATAGTTATTGAGCCTATCGAAACAGTAGAAATAGATAATACTTCAACAAATTTAGTGTCCGAATAATTTGTTTTATATCTCGTCTAATATTTTTTACAGAATTTTTTACAAAAAAAAGAGATGAAATAATATTTTATTTCATCTCTTTTATAGCTTTTACAATGGCGGAACAGAAGAGACTCGAACTCTCGACCCCCTGCGTGACAGGCAGGTGCTCTAACCAACTGAGCTACTGCTCCATTCAAAGCCGATAAATATTATCATAATTATTTTTGTTTAATCAAGAGTTTTTTTTTCTTTTTCTTTGTGATATTATTTTTATAGATTTATAATA
>CAMZLA010000115.1 GCA_947311665.1 uncultured Candidatus Altimarinota bacterium
GAGAACAAGAATGAAAATATACTTCTATATATTACACCAAAACATACAAACATCAAAATATACACACAAAAAATACATATATATAAAACAAATACACAAAAAAAATAAAAAAATACATATATATTCACAAATACACACCTATACAGCACATATAAAAAACACAAAAAAGTTCCTTTCAATCATATAAATAAACACTTTTCTCTTAAAGTGAGAAAAGAAAAACCCTTTCTTCCTGACCAAATATATTAAACAATTTTTAACTGTACTCGGGTACAAGGGAGGGCTTTTCTTTCTTCACTTTTTGATATGGCTTTGCAGATTTCATCACCTGCGTAAACCTCAAATATTAGGTTTTGTTTCTTTTTACATATACATAAACACATACATAAAAATAAACACTTATAAAACCCGTTGTGGAGCAACGAAAAAAGACACCAAAAAACAGTGAAGACGAGAATAGATGATCTCACTCCCTTTCTTTTTATATCATTAGAGCAACAGAAAAACATCTTTTTCTATACGCATGTTATTTCTTTGACTCTCGATATAAAAGAGCATATAAAGTCCCTCTCAATTTTTTTATTGAGAAGGGGCTTTTTTGTTTGATAAAATATCTTTGTTTGGTAAAATATTTTTTGAAAATATTACAAATGAAAAAAAATATTCCATAAAATATATTATATAAAAAAAATATGAAAAAAGATTTTTACGAATTACTTGGACTGAAAAAAGGAGCGAGCGAGCAAGATATAAAACGCTCATATCGAAAATTGGCAGCAAAATATCACCCTGATGTCAGCAAAGAAAAAGATGCAGAAGAAAAATTTAAAGAAATTTCTGAAGCCTATGAAACATTATCCGATCCTAAAAAAAGATCAAACTATGATCAGTTTGGACATGCAGGAGCGCAAGGAGGATTTGGTGGAGGAGGAAATCCGTTTGGTGGTGGATTTCAAGGAGGCTTTGGTGGTGGATTTAATGCAGAAGATATTTATAATGATTTTTTTGGAGGAGGATTTGGAGGTTCTTCTGGACGAAGGTCTGGTCCACGACAAGGACGAGATGTTGAAGTTCGTGTAAAAATTTCTTTTGCAGAAAGTGTTCATGGAGTGAAAAAAACAATAAAATTCACTGCTTTCGATTCTTGTAATTCTTGTAATGGAGAAGGAAAAGAAAAAGATTCTGGATATGTAAATTGTTCGACATGTCACGGAACAGGACAAGTTTCACAGCGAATGCAAACACCATTTGGAATTATCCAAAATCAATCTGTTTGTCCAAATTGTAAAGGAGAAGGGCAAATGCCAGAAAAACCATGTTCTTCATGTTCTGGTTTGGGGCGAAAAAAAGTGGAAAAAAAAGTAGAAGTAAATATTCCAGCAGGAGTATTCGATGGTGCTCTTTTACGAATTGCAGGAAAAGGAGAGGCAGGAGAAAAAGGAGCTTCTTTTGGAGATTTATTGCTTCATATTTCTGTTGGAACATCTCATCAGTTTCAGCGAGAAGGAGATGATATTCATACAAAAAAATCTATAAATGTTCTGCAAGCAGTGCTGGGGACAGAAGTAGAAGTTGAAACTATTTACGATGCGAAAAAAATAAAAATTCCAGCAGGAACTCATCATGGAAAAACATTTAGATTGCGAGGACAGGGAATGAAAAAATTGGGGAAAGAACAAAATGGAGACCATATTATTCATATTGAACTCGATGTTCCAAATGATATATCTGATGAAAATAGAAAAAAACTGGAAGAAATAGCAAAAGATATGAACCTTTCTTTTTCTGATAAAGAAGGATTTTTTCAAAAAATATTTGGTTAAATAAAAATTTTCTTTTTTAATTTTCATGGCTCAAAAAATTGTTTTCTTTGGAACACCAGAACCTTCTAAAAATATTTTAGAATTTCTTTGTGCCGATGAAAAAATAGAAGTGGTAGCAGTGGTTACCAATGAAGATAAAGCTGTTGGACGAAAAAAAATAATGACTCCATCTCCAGTAAAAATTTTTGCTATAGAAAAAAATATTCCTGTTTTCACTCCAGAAAAATTTGAAGAAAATGAAGTGTCTTCATTACAAAACTTTTCGGCAGATTTTTTCATTATTGTCGCATATGGAAAACTCATTCCTCAATCTGTTATAGATATTCCGCAGAAAGGAACATTCAACCTTCATTTTTCCTTACTTCCTAAATATAGAGGAGCTTCGCCTGTTCAATCAAGTTTGCTTGCAGGTGATGAAATTTCTGGTATTTCTATTTTTGAATTGGTAAAAAAAATGGATGCAGGAAATATTTTTATTCAAAAAGAATATGAAATGTTTGCAGATAATATTCAAAAAAATTATGTGCAGGTTTGGGGAGATATGGTAGAAATGGGCAAAAAAGAATTGAAAAATATTATTACTTCTTTTTCTCAATATAAAGGAAAGAAACAAGATGAAAATCTTGTGAGTGTTTGTGGGAAATTTACAAAATCTGATGGAGAAATTTTCCCTAAAAAAGAGACAGCAGAGCATATCATCAGGAAATATAATGCTTTTTTTCTTTGGCCAGGAATTTTCCTTTTTGATGAAAATGGCAAACGAATAAAACTGTTAGATATTTCAAAAAGCAATGAAATATTTCCAGAAAAAATATTGGCAGGAACATTGTTTATTCATGAGAAAAAACTTTTTCTGGTAACGCAAAATGGAAATATTGAAATTAAAAAACTGCAAAAAGAAGGGAAGAAACCAATAGAAGGAAAAAATATGATACAACTCTTTTCTAAAAAATGAGAATTTTCTTCTGTTCAAAAAAAATTTAAGACTGAGAACAAAGTTATAGCATGTTTTTTAAAAAAATCACTTTAAAAAGAGAGACAAAATATTTATAATTTTATATGATAAATATAGGTCTTTAGCATTGTTGAAATTTTATAGATTACATATTCTTACTGATGAAATATATGCAGTAAGAAGTGGAAGTTCTGTATGCCTATTAGAAAAAATTTAGAGTTTTTATTGAGAAATAAAGCAAAAAAAGAGGTTCTTTTTGCATGATTGCTGAGTCTGTCGAAGCAAAATTGCAAACCTCAGTCTTTTTTTTTCAGTTTAGCTTATTTAAGGCAAAAAGCATTTTTAAATATTTTTAAGGATTGTGTCTTTTTGCCTTAAATAACATATTTTGGCTCTCTAATAGACCTATTAAATTTCTACTTTTGTAGATCAATACCTCTCTCTCCTAACAGGGAATCTCTAATAGACCTATTAAATTTCTACTTTTGTAGATTTGAGTGTGATGGAAATCATACGATGCCTAAACTCTAATAGACCTATTAAATTTCTACTTTTGTAGATATCGTTAATGTCATCTATAACTTATCTCACTGTTCTCTAATAGACCTATTAAATTTCTACTTTTAATAGGTTTATTAGAGCTGGAGTAACAAAAAATGTAAAAATTTAATCTACAAAAGTAGAAATTTAATAGGTCTATTAGAGAAAACTCATCCAACCAAATATAGACAATCATCTACAAAAGTAGAAATTTAATAGGTCTATTAGAGAGCGA
>CAMZLA010000116.1 GCA_947311665.1 uncultured Candidatus Altimarinota bacterium
GAAATATCGATAAAAAATTGAAACTTTTCCGATTGAGTTTCACATTCTTGCAATTCATCAATCATCTCTTGCATGTTTTTAGAAATCATTTTTTTTTGTAAAAATATGTTTTACAATATCATAAAAAGTTGAAATTTTCAAGTCACTTGAAATAATAAGTGAATACTGATATAATGATTTGAAATATTTACTTTGAAAAAAAATGTCATTTGAAAAAGGAAATAAATCATTGGGGTATAAAAGCAATAATGCTTTAGAAAATTTACAAGAACAAGTAGCTTTCAGTCGTTTAAAGGCAGATCGTGATTCTTTAGCGTTGTCTATTTCAGGTAATAAAAAGGGAGATCTTATTAAAGATCTTAGTAGAGATATGAAAAATACTTTCTTAGTAAAGTATGAAAAATATATGGGAAATGAAAATATGAGTAAAGAAGTATTTGTAAAAAAAATAACAAAAGAATTCGAGGATCAATTTGGAAAATCTATCATCGAAAAAAGAGGTAATAAAACATATATAGACCCTAAGACTCTTATTTCTGTTCTTGAAAAAGAGATGGCTCCATTTACCGATTATCTTACAAAACTTCCTAAATGGTTTCAAAAAATAATAAAAATGTTACAGCCTTATTTAAAGATCTTTCTTACAAAACTTTTAGAAGTGGTTTCTTTTGAGGATGTATATATGTTTTTTACTATGATTTATGAAAAAATAAAAAACATTCAGTCAATAGAAGGTATGGAAATGCTTTCTGAGATAGGTGATATTTGTTTAGAAACTTTTAAAGAAGTGTTTACTGTGAAAGAACAATCTATATTACAAAAGGCAGTGAAGCAATTGTTTGCCGTAATGAAAACAAAAGAATTTAAAAATATTATTAAAGAATTTAATAAATTAACCCAAAAAAATAATATAAAATCTTCTTTTAATCCTTTTCAGTTAAATCAATTAAAAAATGCAGGCTTTACATTTACTGGAGATGATTGGACTTTATCTGGAGATCCTTTGTATCAAAACAATGGAAATGGTTGGGATGAAATAATAGGAGAGAACAACTTAGCTCCTTTCATAGGGAATCCTTCTTATAAATTTATTAAAATAAAACCAAGTGAAGGCGTAGGAGGATTTTTGGGAATTGAAATCTCTGGGGAAAATGGAGAGAAATATCAAATAATTTCTTATGTAGATAATAATATTTTTACAAGAAAAGAAACGGAAGAAACGGAAGAAACTAATAATATTTTGGGAATAGATACAACAAATGTTGCAAACGAAGTAGATAAATTTTTAACTCAAAACATAACAAAAGAAGATATTCCATTTGTCGATGAAAAAATTCAAGAATCAGTATTAGTTTTAATAAATGAACAAACATTTAAAGAAAATGTTTCACAAATATTAAAAGATTATGGAGGCTCATCAGCTAAGTATATTAAAAAAGTTTTTTCAGTTATAACAAATCTTACTACAGAAAAAGGACCTAAGGGAGCAATGCAAATTACTGAACTTTTAGGTGATCCATTTTTTGAAAATATTTTAAAAGAGATTCAAGCTGTACTTACTCGAAATACTCAAGCATTAGAAAAAATTAAAGAATATTTAAAAAATGAAATAGAAATAAAAACATCAAATAAACTATTTGGCTCTCTTATTCAAAAAATTGCAAATCGTTTTATAGATGGACTACCAGAAAATTTAACATCAGAAAAAATTAAACAGATTTTAAGTGTAAAAAATGGGGGGTAGGCGACAGAATGAAATCATTCATATCATAAAAATTAATCTGGAAAAAAAATAAAAAAAATGTTGTAATATCTACAGTAAAAAAAATATAAAATAATTTTTCTTTTTTATGTCTCAATCAATTATAGTTCTCGATTTTGGAGGTCAATATGCTCATCTTATCGCTAATAGAATTCGGCGATGTGGTGCATATTCAGAAATTGTCTCAAACGATATTTCCCCACAAGAAATTCAAGAAAAAAATCCTGCAGGAATAATCTTTTCTGGAGGTCCTTCTTCTGTATTTGCAGAAGATGCTCCTGATATTCATTCAGAAATTTTAAAATTGGGTATTCCTGTTTTGGGAATTTGTTATGGACATCAGATTATTGCAAAACATTTACATGGAAAAATTGTTGGGGCAGAAACTCAAGAATTTGGGAAAGCAGAAATTCAGGTAAAAAATGAAAATTCTCCCATTCTCAAAAATATTTCATCAGGTTCAGTTTTTTGGATGAACCATGGAGATGAAGTAGTGCAGTTGCCAGAAAATTTTACATGTCTTGCTTCGAGTGCTGATTGTGAAATTGCAATGATGGGAGATGAAGAAAAAAATATTTATGGAGTGCAGTTTCATCCAGAAGTAACACATAGTGAAAAAGGAATGCAATTGCTTGAAAATTTTGTAGAAATTTGTGGAGTAGCAAAAACATGGACAATTGAAAATTTTATCGATATTGAAATAGAAAAAATTCAAAAACAATGCGAAGGGAAAAAAGTTTTTCTTCTGGTTTCTGGTGGTGTCGATTCAAGCGTTTGTTTTGCATTACTTACAAAAGCATTGGGGAAAGATAGAGTTTTTGGGTGCATGGTAGATCACGGAATGATGCGTTTACATGAAGCTGATGAAGTAGTAAAAATGTTGGCATCGGCTGGATTTGATGATTTGCATGTTGAATATGCCGCAGATAAATTTTTAGGAAATTTGAAAGGAATTTTTTCTCCTGAAGAAAAAAGAATGTCTATTGGAAATGATTTTCTAGAACTTCAAGCAGAAATAGCAGAACGGATGAATTTGAACCCAAATGAATGGTTGTTGGGGCAAGGAACTATTTATCCAGACACCATAGAAAGTGGAGGAACAAAACATTCTTCAAAAATAAAAACACATCATAATCGAGTAGAAAGAATAGAAAAAATGATTGAAAAAGGGCTTATTATCGAGCCTATTGTCGATTTATATAAAGATGAAGTGCGAGAAGTTGGAACAGCATTGGGACTTCCCGATGCATTAATTTCTCGTCATCCATTTCCAGGTCCTGGTTTAGGAGTTCGGGTTTTATGTGCAGAAAAAGCAGATATATTAGAAAATTCTAGAGAAAGAGAGTTTGAAATAGCAGCAAAATATGATGGATTTTCAGGAAGAATTTTGCCTATTCGTTCTGTTGGAGTTCAGGGAGATTCACGAAGTTATAGACATCCTCTTGTTTTGTTTCCAGAAAATGGAGAGTTTGATATTGAAAAAATGGGGGAAATAGCAGTAGAAATTTCTAATAATGATCCAGAAATAAATAGAGTATTGATAAATTTATTTGCCGAAACTCCTCCAGAAAAATATGAAGTGAAAATATCAGAAATGACAGTTGATAGAATTTCTGTTTTGCAAAAAGCAGATAAAATTGTGAGAGATTCTATTTTTGGAAGAAAAGATTGTGAACATATTTGGCAGTTTCCTGTTGTTCTTGCTCCTGTTTTTCTCGATGAAAAAGAAGCTATTATTTTACGACCTATTGAAAGTGAAAATGCTATGACGGCAACAGCTGCTCATTTACCAGATGAAGTGTTGTTGAATATTATCTCTCGAATAGAAAATGAAATTCCTGAAATTTCTTCTCTCTTTTATGATTTAACAGGAAAACCACCAGGAACAATTGAATGGGAATAAAACAATATTACAAAACATTTAAAGGGAGGAATGCAACAGTGCTTTCTTCTCTTTTCTTGTTTTATATGGTAGAATATATGTGATGAAATATATTATTACAACAGGAACGGGAACCATTACACCGCAATAGTGTGGCTCTTTTCCTTTACTATAAAAAAATAATGAAAGAGCTCTTCCTAATAATAGAGTTCTTTTTTCTTTATCCTTTAACAAAAATTCTTATGTCTCATTCAGAAAATAACGAAAACAATCTTGAATTGTGTCGAAAACATACGGCCTCACATATCATGACAGCAGCGGTAAAGCTTTTATATCCTGATGTAAAATTGGGAGTTGGTCCATGGACGGATACAGGATTTTATCAAGATTTTGATTTTGGTGATGCACAAATTTCTGAAAAAGAATTTAAAAAAATTCAGAAAAAAATGAGATGGATTGTGAATAAA
>CAMZLA010000117.1 GCA_947311665.1 uncultured Candidatus Altimarinota bacterium
TGTGCATCACAATCTGTTACATTATTACAATCTGACATTTGACACACGAACTCTTCAATAGTCCCTCTTCTTGATTTTCCATTTTCACGAGATTTTTTTTCTACAACACTTTCCCTTCTTTGTGCAGATTTTATTTTTTCTTGTATTTTTTTCTTATCAGATTTTTCTGTATAAATTCCATCTTTAATGGCACACAAAACATCACCACGATCAGTAGGAATTTTCCCATTTTTTATTTCCACCTGTTCGTTTTTTTGAAATACCTGAGATACTTCATAGTTAGCACACACACCACATTTTCGGCAGGTTTGAGAGGTCATACTCGCTCCAATCACACTTCCTACTGCCATATATTTTGTTCCCCAAAAATGACTCCTCACTCCATCATCTGCAGCATTACTTTTTCCCGTCATTACATCAGAAGTTTTGAGGGTTTTATAGAGTTTTGAAATTCGCTGTCCTCCTGTTTCAAAAGCATCTACTTCGTCTTCATATACTGGAATAACATTATATTTCAATGCTAATGCGTGAATTTGGTTTCTCACTGCTCCAGCAGCTTGTTCACGGATTTTTGCCAGCCCTGTTGAAGGATGAGAAAATGTTCCAGATTTTTGTGTATCTTTCCAATCAGCAGCATCATCACGCATTTTTTTGAGATATGGAATTTCTATAAATCCTTGCACAGGCTTTCCTGTTTTTTTATCAATATAAATTTTCTGAGTTTTCGGATCAAAAACTGCATACCCAAAACCATATTCTCCTAAATCTATTCCCAACAAATTTTCTTCTTTTCTATATTGCTTTTGTGCTTTTCCAGAGGCATTTGTAAGAAATAGTTCTGAATCCCCCAATTGGCGTTTTGTTGGCACTTCATCTGTTTTCTTTTTTTCAAATTGAAATGGGATAGCCCAAAACATATTAAATCCATAGTCGATATTTTCAACTCGTGGTTTTTCTTCGTCCCATACAATTTGTTTATTTTGCTCAATAATCACTGTACTTCCCAGAATTTTTTCCTGCAAAATATTCTGCTTATCTCCCCACAGGAATTTTTCTAAAAATTGTTTCTGTACTTTTGAAGTTTCGAGTGGAAAAGAATAAAGAAAACAATTTTGCTTTTTCATCACTAAATTGTGCCGAGTAGTCGATGATTTTTCAAAGAAAAACCCTTCTGTTGTTCGATCCAATCCTTCAAGAGGAGTTTTTGTTTTAAGAACCATTGCCCATCTATGCGGAATTTTCCCGAGTAATTGTAATAATTTATCTTGATTTTCTGACGATTCTTTTTTAAATATACTCCAAATATGACGAACTATTTTCTGATTTGTCTCGTCTAACTCCCCTAATGGATTTTTTAAACTTTTTAAAAATACCATATCTTCATCCGAAAGCTTTATATTTTTTGACTGTTTCCCTGCATATTTTCCTTGTCCTAATAATTTTTTCTGAGCAAGTTTGTATCGTCTTCTCTGACGAGAATTCATTGTTTTTAAAACTTCTGGTGATTTTGGTAGAAATTGAAAATCTCCCCATTCCAGTGGAATATATTCCAGAAAACTTTGCTCCCCGTTAGTCGTTTGAATAACATTTCGAGTAGAAAATTTTTGATAGGAAAGAATCCCCAATTTCCCACGAATTTCTGCCCCAACACTTGCCTGAATAAATCGTTGAAACTTTGAAAGAGAAATTGTTTGACCAGAAAATTTTTTTAGAAATTTTGCACCACTCAATGTTTCATCTTCTGCAAAGAGAATATTAGCAAGAGAGGTTGCTTGAAGAGCAGAAAATTTTTCAGAAAATTCTGGTAAGATAATTTCTTGAGGCATTTTTTTCAAAATCATTCCCCAATATATTTTTAAAATTTCACCGTTTTCTATTTTTACATTTTTTCGTCCCTCCTGCTGTTGCAATCCAAAAAAGCTCTGAACTTCCAAAATCTCCCCAGATGCCAATTTTTGCACTCCAAAATAATGAGAAAATTTCTGAAGAAAATCATCATACGACAAAGTATGAACAGGAAAAATCCTATACCCAAAACGCGTTAATCCTTTCTCATAATTTGAAAGATGAAAACGAATATATTTTTTATTTTTATCTGCCTCTCGGTTTTCCCATATTTCTTTACAACTTGGGTTACCTAATTTTGCATGAGAATTTTTATTTTCTGAGGTAAAATATTTCTCATTCCACCCTCCTTCATTTTTATTTTCATCACCTTTATCTATAATATATTTTTCAAAAAACTTCCAAATAGAGCTTGGATTTTTTGTAGAAAATGCAAGTTTTTTAAGCGATTCAAGAGTTTTTAAATATTGAGATTTTACCCCAAATTCTTTCATCTTTTCTCCTGTTTTCTCATCTGTATTATCCCTATAATCAAACCATTTTTTTTCTAAAATATCAGAAGATTTTTCTTGAGATTGATTTTCTGGAATATTCTGAATTTTATCAATTAAAACACTAGCAGAACTTGTCCAAGCAAGAAGATTATCATACCCCTTTGAAATTTCTTCTTCTGGGTTTTTTCCTGCTTCACCAATAAATCGAGGAAAAACTTCCAACTGCTTTGGAATATATTTCTGAGGAAAATACCCACAAATTCTCTCATCATATAACTCCCCTTTCTCATTATAAATATCTCCCTTTTCATTTGTTTTTATTTTTTTCTTCTCCTCGTTTTGAGCATTTAAAAAACTCTTTTTCCCCAATGGTTCATCAGAATTTTTTAATGCATTAGCTCTTTCTTTTGGAAGTCCTGCATTTTGAAAATATGCCAATTTTTCTATCAATTGATACAGCAAATCGGTATACTCATAAATCATTTCACCTAATGATTGAGATGAATTCACGGTTTTTTGTTCAAGAGAATCAAAGATAAGAGGTCTCAATTCTTTAAGCCTTTCAAATCCATCTTGCAAATAAGGTTCTGCAACAAATAATTTTTCGATATAAAATTTTTCTTCGAGTGTTTCAAAAATAAAAAGATGCTCTCCTTTTTTTTCTATCTTTTTTTCTGGAATAACTTCTCCTGTTTTTTTATCTATTTTTTCTGGAATCACTTCATCATATTCCCCTATTAAATGTGTCTTATATAACTCTAACCTATTTTGAAAATTTGATACCCAACCTTCTAACCGTCCTCCGACTAAATTCCTATAATTATTCCATGTTCCCGTAAAAAAATCAGTTTCTTTTGCATCTGCAATTTGTGATGAGAGAAGATGAACTTTAGCTGAAATCTTCTCTAAAATTTCTGGATTTTTTTCAAAATATAAAGGATTTGCTCCCTGTAATAAGTTTTTTGCTTCCTTCTCCCCTTTCTGAAACTCTTTCAAAGATACTCCCAAAAGATTTGAAATCCCGTTTTGATTATCATCAACCCCCATAAGAGATTTAATATCTCTCCCTGTTTTTTTACTGGCTGGTTCTAGAAAATTAAAATATGCCGAATAAATATCATTTTTTTCCTGATTATTTTCCTCAGAAATTTCTGGGAAAATTTTTTCTACAGAATGAGGCTGAATAACAAAAGTGAGTTTTTCATGTTTTTTATCCAGAGCTGTTTTTTCACAATTTTCTATAAGCGGTTCATCAATTTGAAAGAGAATTTTCTGAAAAAACTCTCGCACTTCAGACTCTTTACAATCTTTTTTCTTAAGAATAAAGTCTCTAAACTGGTTACTTATTTTTAAAATTTCTGGAAAATTCTCAATATTTGCATTGGTGATTTTCTGATTTTTTTCAAAAATTTTTCCTAAATTTTCTAATACTCCTGTTGGGAGTTTTTGAGTTTTTAAAACTTTTCCATAGACTTCACGAGGAGTCGTATTCAAAAAAGTATACAAAGCTGTTGGGTCTTGTATCTTCTTTTTCCACACTTCTGGGATTTTTGAAAGCAAACTTTGCAACTCTTGAGGTGGATTTTCTGGATCTAATTCATTCAAAAGTTCTAGTTTTTTTGCCCCACTCGACACAAATAAAAAACCAAGAGAATACAGTTCTATTAAAAACCATAAGATACTTCCCTCTCCACTTGAATCCACAACCTTTGAAACTTCAGAAAATTTTTCTTGTAAATTTCCTACAGAATTTTCAGGAACAGAGCACTTAAACTTATGTGTTCTAATCGCAGAAGTTTTATCATAAATACTTCGCAATCGGTCAAAATGAACTCGATATCCAGCAGGTGCGTTTTCCATATAAAAAATTAAATTTTATTTACATTACAAATAAAAGTGTACTCTCTTTTTATGAAAATTACAAAAAACAATTTCATATCACACCTATTTCTTTTGCACCAAATCAATCAATATTTCCCACGCTTCATCGGTTGAGTGTGGAATGTTTCGTGCTGTTAAAAAATTTCGCCCATAGAGAATAATACGAAGATGTAAATCTAGCCATTCTTCTTTTGGAAAAAGTTTTTGCAAGTCTTTTTCTACTTTATCTGGATTTTCATGCACTGTAAAACCAAAACTTTTTGCAACTCGTTTAATATGTGTGTCTACTGGAAAAGCATATTCATAGCCTTTATGAAGTAAAAAAACACCAGCTGTTTTTGCACCAACCCCTGGTAAAGTAATGAGTTCTTTTCGTGTTTTTGGAATTTCTCCATGGAATTTTTCCATTAAAATTTTACTTGATGAAAAGATATGTTTTGCCTTTGTAGGAGCATAATTTACAGACTTTACAAATGAATATATTTTTTCTTCTCCCATTTCAAATGCATCTTGTGGAGTTTTCATTACTGCAAAAAATTTCTTTGTTGTTTTATTCACTCCTTTATCCGTCATTTGTGCAGAAAGTAAGACGGCAACAAGAAACTGAAAATCTGTTTCTGCCTCTAAAAATGTTCCAATTTTAGGAAATAATAATGCTAATGATTGGGAAAAAAGAGAGGGGTTTTGGCAATTTTTTTTACTATTTTTCATTATATTAAATTATAAATATCATCAATAGAAACTATAGACAAAAAATACTTTGACTGCTATCTATTTTTTATCTATACTTTGCCAGCATGATTGAATAAATTATTTTTTTTTATGCAAAACATCTCTTGCCGAGATGGCGAAATTGGTAGACGCGCGAGACTCAAAATCTCGTTTCCTTCGGGAAGTGTGGGTTCGATTCCCACTCTCGGCACCAGAAGATTATGTACATATTTTTTACACGTTTATATTATGAAAACAGCAATTATCATCAATGCAGAAAAACGAGCATTGGATACAAAAGCAAAACATTTACGAGAAGAAGGATTTATTTTAGGTTCTATTTACGGACATGGAGTTGAAGCAACTCCTATTAAATTTGAATATCAAGAGTTTCGAAAAGCATATAGAGAAACTGGAGATTCTACTGTTTTAACAGTTAATATAGACGGAAAAGAAGTTTCAACACTTGTACATGAAGTACAATATGATCCTCTTTCAGATAAATATATTCATGTTGATTTCTTAGTTCTTAATGATAAAGAAACAACAAAAGCACATATTCCAATTACTATTACAGGACTTGCTCCTGCAATAAAAAACCTTTCTGCTGTTCTGGTTGCTCCTCTCAATTTTATTGAAATTGAATGTCTTCCAAAAAACTTAGTGAAAGAAATTATTGTAAATGTTGAAGGACTGAAAAAATATCATGACACTATTCATGTATCAGATCTTGAAATATATTCAAATAAAGATGTTACTGTTCTTACTCCTGGAGATGCAGTTGTTGTTGTAGCAAATACTCCAAAAGGAGGAATTGACGCTCTTAATAAAGCTCAAGAAGAAGGAGCAGAAGAAAAGAAAGAAGAAGGTTCTGAAAAAGAAGCAGAATAAAAAGAAGAGAGTAAAAAAGAAATTATATATAAAAAAAGAAGTTTTCAATATGAAAACTTCTTTTTTTTATTTTACAATTATAAAGATAGACTTAATGAATTATATTTTATAATTACTTATTCTTCCATAAAAAAAGAACAACTCCCAATAACACGAGAATAGCACCAAAAACTTTCCACCAATCAAAAATATAATTAATTTCTATATATGGACTGAGAAAAAATGTAAAAATAGGAAGTAAAATAAAAAAGAAATTTAATTGAGATATTGGTAAATGTTCATGAGCTTTTATATAAAAAATTTTATTTACAATCATTCCAGAAAACTGAGTAAGCCCTAAAAATAAAAACAAATAAATATCGATGAAAGAAAGGAGATTGAAAGAAAAAAAGAGAAGAAAAAAAGGGATACACATTCCAATTCCTCGCAAAAAAGAAAGAGAAAGTGCATCTGCTCCTTTCCCATAAAATTTAATAATAAGACTTTGCAATGCATAGAGAAAAGGATTCCCAATAAGCAACAAAAGACGAAATAAATCAACAGAAGTTTCTGATTGAAATACAAAATATATTCCAATAGCAGAAAGAAATAATGCAAAAATTTGTAATATATTTATTCTCTCTTGGAAAAATAAAACCCCTAAAACAATACTCCAAACAATAGCAATTTGATCAAAAAGAGAAACCGTATCAGCAGAAACAGAGTGCAATAAATAGAACCAAATAGCAGCAGAAACGAGAGAAACAATAATCGTAAAAAATAGAGCTTTTGGATATTGTGCAATAGTTAAAGATATATTTTTTCTTCGTTGTTGAGAAGATATTATATATGGGAAAGAAAAAAAAACACCTCCTGCAATTCCCCAAAACACCAAATTAAAAACATCAATTTCATTATGCGTAACAATATATCGTACTCCAACACCTCCGAGCAGTGCAAAAAAAACAGAAAGAAAAATAAAAATAACTCCCTTTTGAAATGATGAAAACGATTGAAATAGATTTTGTATTTTTTTCATTTTTTTTGTTATATAGTTTTTTTTATAAAATTTCTAAAATCTTATTATTATACTCTTTTTTAAAGTTTTGAGATAGACAAGTTTTAGTTTTTTTCTGTTTTCCTGTTTCTTTCATGTTCTTTTTAACTGATTTTTTAATGTTTTGAATGTTTTTTTTCTGAGATATCTTTTTCTTTTTTGGAAGTCCTGTTCCCAAAGAAATACATCGTCCTAAAAATTCATTATATGAAATCTTCCATTTCTCCCAAAACCAAAGAGTACGAATAGAACATTTTTTTGGATCTGGATATGCCCATATTTTAAAAATTTCTGAAACAGACTCCCCCATTTCATCAATAACCATTATTGAAAAATAATATATACCATATGGTAAACTCATTTTTTTCGATGCCAATTTATTTTCTTGCCGTGAAGAATCTATTTTCACCTCTGGAACTTCATCGGCTGGAGTATTATTTTCTGGAATTTCCAATTCTTTATCTCTATATTTAGAAGAAAGTTTTATATGAACCATTCCCACTATTTCAGATTTTTGCGGATATATTGTGGGAGAATAGTGATCTGTTTTTTCTTTTCGCACATCGTTTACAGGTTCAGAAATCCAAAACATTTTAATGGGATCTATTCCATTTATATCTTTCCCATCAGCATTCCAAACCTGAGTAATTTCTGCCATACATTTTTTATGAATAGCATTCGAAGAAATTTCAAGCCGAACCCAAAACGAAGGAGGATCATATTCATGAGTTATTTTATCAAAAACATTCCCAATCCCCAGCCCATAATCGGAACATGTAATTCGTAATGACATAATATAGAAATATAAAAAAATATTTTCTTTGACTTTTTTAAATAATATTGCTAAAATTATATATCACAACTATTAAAAATACAAATATATATTCTTTTTTTCTTTTTTATGGCATTGTTTTCAGATAACAAAACATCTCAACACAAACAAAAAA
>CAMZLA010000118.1 GCA_947311665.1 uncultured Candidatus Altimarinota bacterium
ATTTTGGATTTTTTATTCTATTTTTTTTAAGCCAAAATATTTACAATTTCATCATGCTTTCTTGTTTTGCTTTTACATGAGAATCAATTTCTTTATTGGCAGCATCAACAGACTTTTGTAATTCTTTTTCTGCAGTTTTTTGCATATCTTCACTCAATTCATCATCATTTTTAATCATTTCCATAGCATCGTGTCGATGTTTACGAATTGAAACTTTTGCCTCTTCTCCTTTTTTTGAAGCAACTTTTGTAAGTTCTGCTCGTCGTTCTTTTGTAAGTGGTGGAATATTTAATCGAACTCCAACACCATCATTCATTGGTGCAAGATTTAATGAATGATCATCTGTTATTGCTTTTTCAATATTTGCCAATAATCCTTTATCCCAAGGAGAAATAAGAATTGTTTGCCCTCCTTCAATAGAAATGCTTGCAATTGCTTTCAAAGGCTGAACAGATCCATAGGAATCAATATGTAAATTTTCAACCAAGGCAGGAGAAGCAACCCCTGTTTGAAGTCCTTGAAATTCATCAAGTAAAAAATGTATTGTTTTTTTACTTCCTTCTTTAAAATTTTCAACTGCTATATGTGCCATAAATTATAATATTAAATTTTTTTATTCTATTTTTTTTCATTCAATCGTTTTTGAATTTCTGAGTAGAGTGTATCATAATCTCGTGATTTTTTATATTCTTCTCCATTGATATAAAGAGTTGGAGTTCCTCTTAATTTTCTATCATTCCCCTCTTTCTCATGAGCTTTTATAATAGATTTTGTTTTTTGTTCATCGAAACAAGAAGAAAACTTTTCTTCATCTATTTCCTGTTCTTTTGCCAATGATCGAAAAAAGTCGATAGAAAGTCTTTTTTCTACAAATGCTGCATTTATATATTTTTTTCGAGCTTCTGTTCCTGCAATTTCTGAAACACATTCAGATGCAAGTGCTGCAGGAAAAGCAAAATCATGAATTTGCTCTAGTGGATAATGGTAGTATCGAAATTCAACATTTGCATTTGAAGAAAAATCTTTTTCCAATTTTTCAAAAATAGGAGCAAACCCTTTACATGCAGGACATTCAATATCTGAAAATTCTTCAATAAGAACTTTTTCACTATTTTTTGCTTGTTCCAAAGTATATGGAGTATTTTTTTCTGTAAGAGCGTAATTATTTTCTGTGTTTTCAGAAAAACAACCAGACAACAACAGGAGAGACGATGTTCCTAAAAACAAAGCTGATGATTTTACGATATTCATAAAAATTAATATTAAAGTTTGTATATTCATTATCACATTGAGTATACTAAATGTGATACAAATAGAATAGTATAAAAACTATAATTTTTATTATATAGTAATATCATACAAATATTTTTTTATTAAATAATATGAGCATAAAAAAAATTAAAGTAGAAGAAAATGAAGTAGAAGTTTTAAATTCTATAGAAAATAAAAAACCTAAAATAACAAAAATAAAAGCTGATGATAATTCTTCATCATATTCTTCAAATACATCGCATCAGGCTGGAGGAAATCCATTTGAAAAAATGTTTGAAGAAATGAAAAATAATGCAGGAGGAGAAATGAATAATAACCCAATGATGAAGATGATGGGAAATATTGGAGAAATAAAAAAAATAAAACCATATTTTTTCTTTTCTATTGTTTGTGGGATTATTGCTCTTTTTGCACTGCGAGAATATCTAGGAGTTGCAGCTATTTTCTTTGGTGCATTAGATTTATGGAAGGGTTCTTCACTAACAAAAACAGCGAGTTATTTTGGTATTTTTCTTGGTCTTATTGCTCTTATCTTATATTTTAAATAAAAAAAAATTATGACAACTGATGAATTGAAAAAACTAACACAATTGGCAAAAGTAGTGGTATTTGGAAAAGGAGAAAAAAATAAACCATATTGTGGATTTACAGCTAATATGCAAAATATTTTCGATGATGTTTTTCCAGAATATGAAATGGTAAATGTTTTGGGAAACAAAGAAGTGAGAAATGGAATGAAAGATTTTTCAGATTGGCCAACTTTTCCACAAATTTATATTCATGGTGAGTTTATTGGAGGAGGAGATATTATTACAGAAATGTATGAAGAAGGAGAACTGAAAGAATTGATAGATAGAAAAAAATAAAATATAATAGAGAGATGTATTACCATTTTTCTCTATGATGAAATTTATAAATTTATATTTCATATACCAAAACTCTACCCTGCAGAGAAGATATTTTTATCTCTTGAATAGGTTTTATATTTGGGAAAGAAAATCCATTAGAAATTATTTTACATCCTTTTTTCAGGGTAGGAATTTTTTCTTGTTCAAATTTTTTCATCATTTTTGGTAATAAATAAAGAAAAATAACATCTGCATTTTCCAAATTTTCATCCCATAACGATTTATGCTTTATTTCTCCTGATGAATGAGTAAAAAATTTTCGTGCAAGAGCAAGAAAATAAACAGGATAAGAAATTTCTAACCCAATAGCATTTGCTTTTTTTTCACTTGCAGCAAAAACAAGTCGTCCATCTCCACAGCCTAAATCATAAATATTTTTATTTTTCATATTTCCTGCGAGTTCCATCATTTTTTCCATTATTTTTTTTCGAGTAGGAACAAAAGGAGCTCCATAGAGAGCTCCTTTAAAAAAAGAAAATATTCCAATAGCAAGAAAAATATTTATTACTATTATGATTGCTATAATGAAATAAAAGAAAAAGTAAAACATAAAGTAAAAAGTAATATAAAACTTATATTTTTATATTCGACCTCTCAATTCCATTGCTTTTACAATTCGTTCAACCGCAAGAACAAATGCTGATTTTCTTAGTGTTATTTTTTTCTGTGTAGAAAAATTTAATATATCAGAAAATGCTCCAAGCATAATTTCTTTTAGTCGAGACTGAACTTCTTCCTCTTTCCAATAAAAATTTTGAATATTTTGAACCAATTCAAAATATGAAACAGTTACTCCTCCTGCATTTGCCAACACATCAGGAATAACTATTACATTATTTTTCTCAAAAATATCATCAGCTTCTGGAGTAAGAGGTCCATTTGCCAATTCAAGAATAATTGATGCTTTAATATTCTCAGCATTTTCATCAGTAATAACACCATCTAAAGCAGCTGGAATTAAAATATCACATTCACATTCCAACAATTCTTCATTGGTAATAACTTTTACTCCATCAGACATTAGTTTTTCTGAATCACAAACTTCACCTTCACAATAAATATTTTTCAAACTCCCCTTTTCCAATTTTTTAGAATGAACCAATTGTGGATCTAAACCATTTTTTGAATATAATGCTCCTTTAGAATCGGAAACAGCAACAATTTTAAAACCATGAGAATGTAAAATATTTGCTGCATGATACCCCGCATTTCCAAATCCTTGAATAGCAACTGTTAAGTCTTCTGGATTTTTTCCAATACGAGCAATATAATCGAGTAAAATATAGACTCCTCCTTGTGCCGTCGCAGTTCCTCGCCCCAATGAACCTCCAAGTTCTAAAGGTTTTCCAGTAATAACTCCAGAAAGACTTTTTCCTTTTATTTTTTCATATTCATCAAGCATATATCCCATTATTTGAGGAGTTGTATATACATCTGGAGCAGGAATATCTTGTCGTGGACCGATGAATGGAGCCATTTTTTGAACCCATGCTCGAGAAATTTCTTGAATTTCATCAGCATTCAGTTCTTTTGGATTACATTGAATGCCTCCTTTTCCTCCTCCCAAAGGGATATTTACAACTGCACATTTAATTGCCATCAAAGCAGCTAAAGCTTTTACTTCTTGAATATCTGCTTCTGGATGAAATCGAATACCTCCTTTATATGGACCTCGTGCATTATTAAATTGAACTCTATAAGCATTAAATTTCTTTCCATTAGAAATTTCAATTTCATATTGATGAATATTTTGTGGTTCTTGCAGTTTTTCTAAAATAGAAGAAGATAAATTGAGAATTTTTGCACTTTCTGACAATATTTCTAAATAATTTTTAAAAGGTGATTTTTTTGACATAAAAACAATGGGTAAAAAAATTTTTCCTACATTACAACTTTTAAGAAATTTAGAAAAGAGAATTTTATTGTTAATACAATATATATTTTCTAATAAAAAAAGAGAACCTTTTTAAAGGTTCTCTTCTCTTATTTCTCTTATTTCTCTTATTTCTCTTATTTCTCTTTTCTTATTTTTTACTTTATGTTTCTTGTTTCTTTTAATAATTGAAAAAAATATTAATCTTCTTTCTTTTCTTCAGTTTCTTCAGTTTTTTCAGTTTTTTCTTCAACTTCTTTTGTTTCAGATTTTTTTTCAACTGGAGTTTCTTTTTTTTCTTCTTTTCCTTTTGGTTCTTTAAAAGTTAATCGAAGAGAGTGATCTTTTTCATTAATTTCAAGAATTGTTACTTTTACATCATCTCCATCAGATAATTTTTCAAGTTCTCCTGGTGCCATTTGCGACCGATGAACAAGTCCTGTTACATTGGGTGCAAGATTAATAAATGCTCCAAATTCTACTACTTTTCCAATATTTCCTGTCGATTGAGTTCCCACTCCAAATGCTTTCACTGCTTCAATCCAAGGATCTTGAGTTAATCGTTTAATAGAAAGAGAGATTTTTTCTCCATCAATTCCAATAAGCATTGCTTCAACTTCTTGTCCTACTTTAAGAATTTCTCCTGGAGTTTTAATGTGTCCCCAAGAAATTTCTGAAATATGAACAAGACCTTCCAATGAACCAAATGTCATAAAGGCTCCAAATTTTACAAGTCCGTGAATTGTTCCTTTCACTGTCGAACCAAGTTCTAAATTTTTCAATTCTTCTACTCGTGTTTTTTGCATTGCTTCTCGTTCTGAAACAACTAATTTTCGAGATTCTTCGTTTATTGTAATAACACAAACAGTAAATTTTTGTCCAATAAACGATTGAAGATGATCTAAAATTGCTTGTGCATTTGCTCCATCTACACGAGGATAATGAGCCGGTGCCAATTGAGAAACAGGAAGAAATGCTTTCACTCCCATTGCATCAACCATCAATCCTCCTTTATTTGCTTCTCGAGCAACAACTTCAATAGTTTCTTTGTTTTCTTTCATTTCTAAGAAAAGATCCCAAGCTCGCATTTGTGCTGCTTTTCGAAAAGAAAGAACAACCATTCCTTCTTCGTTTTCATCTTCTAGAATAAAAACCATTACTTCAGAACCCAATTCTAAACCTTTAACAGTATTAAAAGCATCAGTAAGTTCTTTTCCAGAAACAATTCCTGTTGTTGTTCCTCCTAAATCAACCATCACTTTTCCTTGCTCAATTGCAATAACTCGCCCAGGAACAACGTTTCCAGGTTCTAAAGTAATAGCTTGTGGTCCTGCTTGAAAAATTTCTTCGAGCATTTTGTCTGCATCGTGCAAGACAGTAGTTTGAATATCAGCCATAAAAATATGTGGGTGTGACGCTAAAAAAATAAATATAACTATTGCTGATGAAAATAATTTTTGGTCACAAAAAAAGAATAAATCAACGATAGCCAAAGCAATATATCATGATTTTTTAATAAATGACAAGAAAATCATTTTGTTTTTTTCAAAAATAGTATATTATTTTTATAAAAAATTATATTTTAAACAAAAATTTTATGGTAACACTAGTTGTAAAGGACTCTTCTGATGAAATAATCTTTGAGCAAAAATTGGAAGGAGGTCAAAATTTCCTTGATGAATGTGCAGAAAATGATGTAGATCTTCCTTTTTCTTGTCATGCTGGAGCATGTATGAGTTGTGCCGCACAAATAACAGCAGGAATGGAACATGTGAACTCTACTTTAGATGGAGATCAATATATTGAAACCGATGAAGATGTTGTATTAACTTGTGTTGCAGGACCAAAACAAGAATCAATTGATAGTAAAGAAGATTATAAAATTGAATTTACAATGATGATGTAATGCCAAAACACTACAACCCAAACGATACATATTTTCGGCAAGCACAGAAACAGGGATATAGAGCCAGAAGTGCGTTTAAATTGAAAGAAATTTTAAAAAAATTTCCGACTCTTTTAACAAAACGAAAATCTAATATTCTTGATGCTGGTGCTTGCCCAGGAAGTTTCTTGCAAGTTTTGGGAGAAGAAAGTCGTGGAGGAAAAATTTGTGGTGTCGATTTACAAAAAATAAAACCATTACCAAAAAACTACCCAGCAGAACTCTGCCTCATTCAAGGAGATATGTTTGACACAGAAACAGAAGAAGCTATTTTAGGTTTTTTTGGAGATAAAAAAGCCGATCTCATCACATCAGATATGGCACCAAAAACTTCTGGAATTAAATCTGTAGATCAATGGAGAAGTATTGAATTGAATCAACGAGTGCTAGAAATTTGTGAATCATTATTGAAATATAATGGGAATTTAGTAACAAAAATTTTTAAAGGAGAAGATTTTGAAGAGTTTTGGGTTGATGAATTTCGAGATAGATTTGAAAAAGCAAAAACTTTCAAACCTCGAGCATGCAGAGATAGAAGTGTAGAAATGTTTCTTATTGGAATTGGCTGGAAAGGATAATAAAAAAAATAAAAAAAATAAAAAAAATATTGTTTCTTAACCATAAAGAATGTAAAGTGCAAAAGCATTTTACAATATATTGTTTTACCCAATAAAAAAATATGGAACTCACGCCAGAAATGATACTTCTTCTTTTTATATTGGGATCGACAATAATAGGATTTGTTTTTGAGATATTTAGAGTTGATGTTGTTGCTATTTTAGCAATGATTGCCTTAGGTGTTTTTGGAATTATTGGAGGGAAAGAACTTTTTTCTGGATTTGCACAAAATGCCGTAATTTCTATCATTGCAGTGATGATTATTGGATCTGGACTTGATAAAGTAGGAGTTATTCAAAGACTTGCAAAAGGGATTATGAAAATTGGAGGATCTTCAAAAAAAAGAATTATTCCTCTTGTTTCAAGTACTGTTGGAATTATTTCAAGTTTCATGCAAAATATTGGTGCTGCTGCACTTTTTTTACCTGTACTTTCTAAAATATCAGATAAAACAAAAATCCCAATGTCTCAATTGTTAATGCCAATGGGATTTTGTGCTATTATTGGAGGAACAATAACAATGGTTGGTTCAAGTCCACTTATTTTATTAAACAGTTTAATTGCAGCAAAAAATGATGCCTCAGGAACAAATATTCCAGAATTTGGTATTTTTGATGTGAGTCCTGTTGGACTTGCTTTGATGGTAATAGGAATTGCATATTTTATGATCTTGGGAAAATATATTTTACCAAGTTCATCAGAAGAAAATAAAAAAGAATCATCGAACCCTTTTCAATATTTTTCTCAACATTTTGGACTAAAAGGACGAATATTAGAATTGGAAATAACTAAAGATAGTGCTCTTTTAGATAAAACAATTGCCGATATTTATTTAATGGATAATAGTCCACATATTATTGCAATGCATGATAGTAAAACTTTTTTACGATTCCTTCCATCTCTTACAAAAAAAATATCATATGGAGCTTCTTTTGCGGTAATGGGTGAAATAAAAAAAGTAAGAGAATTTGCAGAAGAAAATAATTTAATTCTTCATGAAACACTTCGAGTTTTTCGAGGCTCATTCGATTCTAATATTTCAGGAATTGCAGAATTTATATTACCCCATACATCAATGTATGTAGGGAAGACAATGAAAGAAATGTATTTTCCTAATAATACAAACCTAAGTATTTTATCTGTTTTTAGAGATGGAAAAGCATTAAATAAAGCTGAAGGATTTGGAAAAACAATATTTAAAGCTGGAGATACCCTATTGGTTCATGGGAAATGGGAAAAAATATCAGCAATGAAAAACAATCCTAATATTATTATTGCATCTCATTGCAAAGAGCCTGAAGAACTGAAAACAGAAAAAACATTTCCTGCTCTCTTCTTTTTTTCCATTTCTCTTTTTCTCATTTTAATGGGAGGAAATCATATCCCATTTACAGATATATTCATTCCAAAATATCCTCTTGCTCTTTCCTTGCTTATTGGTGCAATGGGAATGATTTTAACAGGAGTATTAAATATTAATCAGGCATATAAAGCGGTTGATTGGAAAACTATTTTTCTTTTAGCCAGTTTATATCCAATGGGAATGGCAATGAGTAAAACAGGAACTGCAGGTTGGATTGCTGACAATTTACAATTGATTATTGGTGATTTAGATATAATTATCGTGCAATTTGGTCTTGCTATCTTAACCGCACTTTTTTCTCTTGTGATGTCAAATGTAGGAGCAACAGTGCTTCTTGTTCCTTTAGCCATGGATATGGCAATAAAAACAGGAGGAAATCCTGCTGCATTTGCATTAATTGTGGCAGTTTCAGCCTCAAACTCTTTTATCATCCCAACTCATCAAGTGAATGCTTTAATAATGGGACCTGGAGGATATAAAGTAAAAGATTTTATGAAAGCTGGAAGTATAATGAGCCTTATCTTTTTAATTGTAAGTGTTCTTATTATAAATATGTTATTTTAATAATTTCCAATAGCGTTCGGACACTGATCTTGTCGAAGCGCCTTATTGTTTATGTTAAATGAAAATGTGCATTTATCCCTCTTTTAGTACCATAAAAAACAGTTTTTTTATGACACTCATTGCAAGAAAATTGTACTTTTTTTCTTTTCTTTGAGAGAGATGGAATTCGTTGCACTTCTACAAATTTTTTACAAGTTTTACAATAAAACGATACTTCATTTTTTTCATCATCTTCAACAATATCTACAGAAAAATCTTTTGCAGCTAAATTGATTAAAGCATCATAATCTATTTCAATATCTTTATCTTCTTCTTTATCCTTTAAAAAAGAATAACTCGTTTCCGATTTCATTGGTATATTATCTATATCAGTCATTGTTTTGGAATAAATGTTGTTTTTCTATTGAAAGTGATGAATTGGAAACATCTACTTTTTCTGGTGTATTCATCAGTTGAATTTTTTTAGGTTTTGGAAAAAAAGATTGAGAAAATAATAATCCTCCCAAAGCCACTCCAAATGAAACAAATTGGAACATTCCCCCTATTCCAACATCTGAATTTGAAGACTGGCTATAATTCAATAATTCATATAATGAAAAAGTATATAAAATAACAGTATATAACCCTAAAGAAAGAAGAAAGAGAAGAATTTTATAATGAGAAAATCCCAATAAATATCCTTTCCTAAAAAAAGCCTCTCTTAAAATAATATAAAAAGAAATAAGAGAAAAACATGTTAAAAGAATCCCAAAAACAGAAATTTTTTCATAACCATTAAACCATCGAGTTCCTTCATAAAACCATGGAAAAAACAGAGAAATGAAAGCTATGAAAGATGCGAAAAGAACAACCTGACGCCCAAAAGGAAGATTTCTTATTTCTTGTAAAAAAGAAGGCATTACCCATTGTTTTTTTTGTACTGGTTGCTTAAACATGAAAGTGATAAATAGTAAAAAATAAAAAAATTATAACTCTACATTTGCTCGCAATGAAGATATTCCTGGAAGCATTTTCCCTTCTAAAAATTCAAGCATTGCTCCTCCTCCTGTTGAAATATGAGAAAATCCAGATTCTTTCAGCCCAAACCGATGAATAGCATCTACACTATCTCCTCCTCCAACAATTGTTTTATTAGGATTTTTTTCTATAGCTTTCCCCAATGCTTCTGTTCCTTTGGCAAATGGAGAAAATTCAAAAAGCCCAACAGGTCCATTCCATATAATCGTTTCAGATTCTGCTAAAATTTCTTGAAACAAAGCAATAGATTCTGGTCCAATATCAAGAATTTTTTCTCCATCGTTTAATATTTCTCCATTTTTTCTATGAACAATTCTTGTTTCTGCTGTTTCAGAAATTTCTTTTGCAACAATAATATCTTTTGGTAAAACAATTCGACAGCTTTCTTCTCCTGCTTCTTGCAAAATATGTTGTGCCAATTGAGCCTGATCCAATTCAACTAAAGAATCTTTTACATCATACCCTTTTGCATTGAAAAAAGTATTTGCAATACCTCCTCCAATTAAAATATTATCTGCAATTGGAAGAAAATTTTCTATAACTCCAATTTTTGTTCCAATTTTTGCTCCTCCAACAATAAGAGTTAAAGGTTTTTTTCTTTCAATAAAAACATTTTTTAAGGCCTCAAATTCTTTTTCTACTAAAAATCCCATCATCGATGGTAAAAAATGAGTAACTCCTTCCACCGATGCATGAGCTCTATGCACACAACCAAAAGCATCTTGTACAAAAAAATCTACATCGTTTGCCAATTCTCGTGCAAAAGATGAAATATTATGTGTTTCTTCTATATAAAATCGAGTATTTTCTAGTAATAAAATTTCTCCTGATGAAATGTTTTTTTTAGCTTCTTGTGCTTCTTTTCCAATACAAACATCTATTTTTTTTACTGGAATTTCCATCAATTCTTCCAATCTCTTTGCAACAGGATTAAGTCGTAATTCTTCAACTACTTTTCCTTTTGGTCTTCCCATATGCGATAAAATCACAATAGAACATCCTCGTTCATGTAAAAATTTTAGAGTAGGAATTGCTCCTTTAATTCTTGTGTCATCTAAAATTTTTCCGTCTTTTATAGGGACATTAAAATCAACTCGAATTAATGCTTTTTTCCCTTTTAATAACTGAGGTTCTTGCAACGACAACCTGTTATATGCTAAGTCCATAGAAGAAAGAGTAAAAATATTTTTTTCTTATTGGCATAGTCTCAAAAAAAGGTAGAACAATGCAAGAAAAAACTAAAAAATACCATAAACAATATAAAAAATAAAAAATAAAAAATCATTATAATATAAAAAAATATGAGAGTATATGAAAGTATGCTATATTTAAAAAGAATATATATAATAAATATTGTTTTATGATATTGCAACCAATACTCTCATCATTAGATATTAAATATAAAAATTGGAGGGAAAAAACTCTCAACCTATTTTCTTTACTTTATTTTTTTGAATGCATTCTTGCATCTCTATTATTAATATTTTCCATTTGGTGGCAAAAATCACTTTCTATATATAATGATACAACCAGTATTCATTCATCAGTTGGAGATTCATTATTTTCCATTATTCCACATTTAGATTTATCATATTTCTATTTTGGAGGAATTTGGATTATTGCACTATTAGGAATTTTTTACGCTATATATAAAGAACCCAAAAAAATACCTCTTTCAATTACAGCTCTAAGTATCTTTTTTATTATTCGAGGTATCTGTATCTCAAGCACACATATTGGAATACCTCCAGACCATATCATTCCAAATATCGAAGGAATAGGAGTTCTTCAATTTTTTAGAAACGATTTATTTTTTTCTGGACATACAGGTATTCCATTTCTCATCTCTTTGCTTGTTTGGAAAGATATTTTTTGGAGAAATATCTTTTTAATTGCTTCGGTAATAATGGCATTTACTGTTTTAAGCATGCGACTTCACTACAGTATTGATATCATCGGTGCATATTTTATTACCTATGGAGTTTTTCATATTTCAGAAAAACTTTATGAAATTTCTTCTTCTTTCCTTGTGAGATACCAAGCAGAGAAAAATAGAAACAAACCACCTAAAAATAAAAATAATTGAGGACCTGTTTGTGCTATCCATTTTGGATATGGCAATGGTTTTTCCTTTGGAGCAGGATGAAATCCTCCATCGAGAGGAATAGCTGTTACCTCTTTATAAGAAAAAATAACATTTCCATTCTCTCCCAAAGCCTCTAATAATACAAAATAACGAACTCCAGGAATTAAATCTATAATGGTTTTCGATGAAAGATATGATGGAACTTCTATTTCTGCTCCATAACTTCGAGATGCCAATCCATAAGAAAGTCTATAATTTTTTGTTTTTGGATACTTTTCCCAAAACAAAGGAATTCCCTTTTCCCATGAAGCCTGCAATGCACCATTTCGAGGAGAAAGGAAAAGTTGTGGTTCTGGAATTGGTGTTGA
>CAMZLA010000119.1 GCA_947311665.1 uncultured Candidatus Altimarinota bacterium
ACTTGATTTCTGTCTATCTATAGATGCTGCATAATGAAAGGTGAGAGCATTTAAATATTGATTATCAAGTCTGTTATCTGAGTCTAAGGTGGTGAGAATATAATTTTTTAGATTTTCTCCTTTTTTTTCTAAAATTTCACATATTTTTTTTCCACTAAATGTAATATTTCCCCCTTTCCCCAATACTTCTCCTTCAATATTATCAGGATGAGCAAATGAATAGAGTCCTCCAAATGCATGAGAAAATTTTTGTAATAATTTTTCTCGAATGGAGGCTGTTTGTTTTTCCATTCTTTCTTCTGTTGCAAGGACAATAATAACTTTTTCCATATTAAAATCACTATTTTTTATAGAAAAAAAAGTATCTTCTAGCACTTCATATGGTTCGCCACATGTAGCAACAATAATAATATGATGAATGTCTGAAGTATGCATAAAATCATTATTTTCTTTTTGAAATTTTTGAATTTTTCTATATTTTTTTTGTAATTTTTCTGGAGAAGAATCCCAAAAAATAAGTTTTTGAGCAAAGTTTTTTTTCTCTGTTTTTTTCAAGATAAAAAATGCATAAATAAGAAAAAAAATATATTCCATGGTTCTAAAAAACCAAAGGAATACAAAAGCTGCCATAAAAAAACTTACATATTTAGGGAAATAAAATGAAAGCCAAAGAGGAAGCAGAAGAATAGACCAAGAGACAAATGCTGGAAGCATTTCTAAAAACCGTTTATGCATAAGAAAAATATTGTTTTAAAAAATGCCAATATAAAAAAGATATGATACCCAAACAACAGTAATCAATATCGTAATAAAAATAAATAAGAGAATCATCATTGATGAAGATCTGGAATCTATCCATTTTGAATGATGAACTTGTCGCAAGATTAATCCTAAAATAATGAACACAATTATTGTAAAAATAATAATAATTGCCAATAAGAAATTGTTTAAACCCATAGAGAAACATCAAATGAAATGTGATATTACTCTACTCTTTTGATAAAAAAAAAGAAAATATAAATTTTTTATATACAAGTTTAATATTCTTTTGCTATACTTTTTTTCGCATTATGCTCGCGTAGCTCAGCTGGATAGAGCGGCACCCTTCTAAGGTGATGGTCACAGGTTCGAATCCTGTCGCGGGTACCAGATTGTTATTTAAAAAAAAATAGTCATGTGATAATATTCACAATGACTATTTTTTAATATTTATGAAATCTGAACTACAAAAATTATTATCTCAATCCCTACAACAGCTTAATATCTCAAAAGAATATTTTGATATAAATATATCTATTCCTGATGAAAAAACAAATGGAGATTTTTCAAGTACTCTTTCCATGCAATTGGTAAAAGAATTGCAAAAAAAACCACGAGAAATTGCTCAAGAAATTATTGATAATATTCCTCAAAATTCTTTTATTTCATCGGTTGAAATAGCTGGTCCCGGATTTTTAAACTTTTTTGTAAAAAAAAGTTTTTATGCAGATTCTCTTAAAAAACTCGAACAAAAAAAAGAAAATATTGGAAAAACAAATCGATTGAAAGGAAAAACTTTTATCTCGGAACATACCGATCCAAACTTGTTTAAAGAAGTTCATGTTGGACATGTCATGACAAATGCTATTGGAGAATCTTTTTATAGGCTGGCAAAATTTGCTGGAGCAAATGCTAAAAATGTAACATTTCAAGGAGATGTAGGAATGCATATTGCTAAAGCATTGTGGGGAATAAAAAATATGGGAGAAATTTTTCCAGAAGAGCAGACACCATATGAAAAACAAAAATTTTTAGGCCGATGCTATGTATTTGGAGAAAAAAACTTTTCTAATTCTTCATCGGCAAAAAAAGAAATTTTAGAAATAAATAAAAAAGTATATTCTCGAGAAGATGAAAAACAAAATGCTATATATGACATGGGATGTAAATGGTCGCTTGAATATTTAGAAAGTATTTATAAAATTTTAGGCTCAAAATTCGATCATCTTTTTTTGGAAAGTACAACTTTTACAGATGGAGTGCGAATTGTTGAAGAAAATATTTCACCAAAAGGAAAAAAAGTTTTTGAAAAATCTGATGGAGCTATCATTTTCAAAGGTTCAGATTTGGGACTTCATGACAGAGTTTTTATCAATTCAGAAAATTTACCAACCTATGAAGCAAAAGATATTGGATTATTTTATGCAAAATGGGAAAAATATAATCCTGATTATTCATTAACGATTACCGGTGGAGATCAAAAAGAATATTTTGAAATTGTGAGAGAGGCTGCAGGAAAAATAAAAAGCGAATGGAAAGAAAAAACATTTCACAGAGCTCATGGAATTCTAAAAATGAAATCGGGAAAAATGTCGTCTCGAACAGGGAATATTATTAGAGCTCAAGAATGGATAGAAGATGCACGAAATAATGTTTTATATTCTATAAATGAACGAGAAAAAAATGTAATTCCAGATGATATAAAAAATGAAACGGCTCAAAAAATAGCAATTGCAGCAATAAAATATTCTATTCTCAAGGTTTCAAGTGGAAAAGATATTACCTATGATGAAAAAGTTGCACTAGATTTTACAGGAAATACTGGACCATATCTCCAATATTCATATGTAAGAGCTCTTTCATTGCTTGAAAAATCGGAATATTCTGAAACTGATGAAATATCTGAATATTCATTAGATATTTCTTCTTTTGAAAAAAAACTTCATGAATTTGATGATATATTAGAAGCATCTCTTTTATCTCTTTCTTCTCATCATCTCGCAAATTATTTATATGAAATAGCGAGTGAATTTAATTCGTTCTACGCTCATACAAAAATTTTAGATATTACAAATGCAGATTATTATTATAATCTTGCTCTTGTTTCTGTTTTTAAAAATATTATGAAAAATGGGCTATGGTGTTTAGGAATTGATATTGTAGAAAAAATGTAAAACATTTTAATATAGAAGCAAAAATATTATCGAAAAAAACTTTCTGCTTTTCTTTTCTGAATTTCAAGAATTGTTTCTTGTGAATCATCATCGGCTTTTTTGTTTTTAATTTTTTTTCCGCATTTTTCACATTCATGAATAATCACCAATTCATGTTTTGGGTGAACTTGAATATCTATTGCTTTCATGGTTCCTAAGCATTGAGATTCTCTATCTCCAGGAAATTTTTCATCGACATGTTTCGATGATAAACATTTTTTACAATGATTTCTGCATGTTTTTTGGGCTGGACAATTTTCTGTTCCACATACTTCGCATATAAATGCTTCATTGATAGTGATGAAAGCCATAATAAAAAATATAAAAATTGTATAATATTCCGAACTTTCCTTCTATTATTGAAACTTTACAAAATTTTTATAAATGAGTACACTCTATATAAAAAAACTTTTTATTCCCATTTTTTATGCTAGACTTAAAAGCTATTCGACAAAATCCTGATGAATATAAACGAAAACTTGAAAGAAAATATATTTCATCAGAAATAATTGATGAACTTTTAGAAAAAGATACCCTTGCTCGAAAATTGAAACAAGAAGCTGAAGAATTGAAATCTCATCAGAATGAGGTTTCTAAAAAAATTCCAACACTTTCTGGTGATGAAAAACAAAAAATATTATTGGAAATGAAAGAAATTTCTGCGACACAAAAAGAAAAACAAGAATTGGCAAACAATGCAAATGCCGATGTTATAAAAATTTTGGAAGCATTGCCAAATCCTCCACGAGATGAAGTGAAAAAAGGGAAAGATGATGAAGAAAATGATGTGAATAGAGTGGTAGGAGAAAAGCCAAATTTTTCTTTTGAACCAAAAGAACATTGGGAGCTGGCAGAACAACACGATTTATTAGACATGGAACAAGCGGCAAAAGTTTCTGGAAATCGGTTCTATTATATGAAAAAAGAGCTGGCATTATTACAACAAGCATTGATGATGTGGGCATTTAGAAAAGTTTCAGAAAAAGGATTTGCTCCAACAATTCCTCCATTTATGACTCGAGAAAAAGCTATTTATGGAACGGGATATTTAGAAAAAGATGAAAATTATCGAGTAAATCCAGAAACAGATGATTTATACCTCATTGGGACAAGTGAAGTTCCAATGGTTTCTCTTCATGCGGATCAGGTTATCGATTTAGAAAATGGACCATTGAAATATGCAGCATATTCTCCATGTTTTCGGCGAGAAGCAGGAAGTTATGGGAAAGATACAAAAGGAATTTTACGAGTTCATCAGTTTGAAAAAATTGAAATGGTCGTATTTGCAAAACCAGAACAAGCAACAGAAATTCATGAATCTATTCGAGAGATTGAAGAAGAAATTTTGCAAGAATTGGGCATTCCATATCAAGTTGTTGATATTTGTACAGGAGATTTAGGATGTAGTGCGAGTAAAAAATATGATTTGGAAGCGTGGTTGCCAGGGCAGAATGCATATAGAGAAATGACTTCAACTTCTATTTGTGATGAGTATCAGACTCGACGATTGAATATTCGATATAAAGATGAGAATGGGAAATTGCAATATGTATGTGCATTGAATGGAACAGCTGTTTCTTCTCGTCCATTGATTGCAATAATGGAAAATTTTCAAAATGAAGATGGTTCTATTGATATTCCAAAATGTTTAGTTCCATTTTGTGGGTTTGAAAAAATTGGAAGCTAGAGTAAAGGTGAAGAGATTGTGATGCATGAAAGTGAAAGTTCTAAAATAAATGTTCAAAAATAGAAAATTATGATAAAATAGAAATAATAAATTTTTTAAAAAAACATGCGATTTATATCTCCACGAACAGATTTGGCATTTAAAAAAATCTTTGGATCACAAAATTCAAAAGGAACATGTATTTCGTTTCTCAATGCTATGCTCGATTTTCAAGATACAGAAAAAGAAATAGTAGATTTAGAAATTTTAGATCCTTGGAATGCTCCCAAAATAAAGGGATTAAAAGATACTTATCTTGATGTAAAAGTAAAAACTATTACAGGAGAATATATTATAGTAGAAATGCAAGTCCTTAATGTTGATGGATTTCGGCAGCGTATTTTATATAATACGGCAAAAACATATGCCAATCAGATTTTAAGTGGAGAAGATTATGGAAAGTTGAGTCCTGTTATTGCTCTTACTATTGTAGATTTCAACCTTATTGAAGAATCTAAAAAATATCTGCATACTTTTCATATTAAAGAAAAATCAGAAAATTTTAAATATCTAGAAGATTTTGAACTTGTATTTTTAGAACTTCCAAAGTTTACAAAAAAATTAGAAAATTTAGA
>CAMZLA010000120.1 GCA_947311665.1 uncultured Candidatus Altimarinota bacterium
TATGATCAATGGATAGAAAATTTGCAAGATTGGTGTATCTCTCGACAAATCTGGTGGGGACACCAAATTCCTATTTGGTATGATGAAAATGGAAAACAATTTGTTGCACAAGAACAAAAACTTCTGTTTGTTCGTCATGGAGAAAGTAAAGATAATGCAAAAGATATTATTGGAGGAGATTCATCTCTTTCAAAAAAAGGAGAAAAACAAGCAGAAAAACTGGCAAAAAATATTTTACAAGAAAAAAGAAAAATTTCTAAAATTTATCATTCATCACTTAAACGCTCAAAAGAAACAGCAGAAATAATTTTTCGTACCTTGAATACAATTGAAGGAAATGAAAACATACAAATGGAAGAAATTCCAGAACTGCATGAAGTGTTCACAGGAGATCTTGAAAATACACCTCGAGATATTTGTAAAAAATATCCAAAAGGAATGAGTTCTATGCATAAAATGCTAGATATGAAAACGGGTGAAACAATGGAAGAAATAGAAACTCGAGCAAAAAAAGTTTGGGAAATTATTTCTAAAAAAGGAGCATGCGATGGTGAAATAATTATCGTTGGACACCAAACATTTCTTTCTCAAATTTTTGGAGTAAAAGATGGATGTATTGCTGATAATCTCCTTGATTATCGAGATAGATGGAATGCAATGAAAAATGGAGAAATTCGTGAAATATTATGGATGATGAAGCCAAATATTCAAGCATCTCAAGGAACTCTTCGTCAAGATAATGATACTTTGGATACTTGGTTTTCTTCTGCTTTATGGCCTTTTTCTACTTTAGGTTGGCCAGATAAAACACCAGACTTTGAAAACTTTTTTCCAACAAATGTTCTGGAAACAGGACATGATATTTTATTTTTCTGGGTAGCCAGAATGATTATGTTCTCTCGATTTGCAACAGGGAAAAATCCTTTTTCCGATGTCTATCTTCATGGATTGGTATGTGATGAACATGGGAAAAAAATGAGTAAAAGTAAAGGGAATGGTATCGACCCATTGGAAATGATTGAAAAATTTGGAACAGATGCCGTGAGAATGTCTTTGGTTGTAGGGACAACTCCGGGGAATCAAGTAAATTTGGGAGAAAAGAAAATTGAAGGATTTAGAAATTTTGCAAATAAACTCTGGAATATTTCGCGATATATTTTAGCGTTAGAAAATAATAATGAGAGTAGGGACACAAAATCTTGTGTCCCTACGGAAAATATGTCTCTTCCAGAAAAATGGATTCTGTCCAAAACTCAAACACTTATTTCTGAAGTATCCGAAGGAATAGAAAATCATAAATATGGAGAAGTTGGACAAAAATTATATGATTTTACTTGGAACGATTTAGCCGATTGGGCTATTGAAAGTGCAAAAACAGAACAATCGACAACAATAGGAACAACATTATTTCATGTCTTAAAAACTCTTATAAAACTCCTGCATTCTTACATGCCATTCATTACAGAAGTTTTGTGGAAAGAGATGGGAGAAAATAATCTGTTGGCAGTTTCCGATTTTCCTCTTGCTGATGAAAAATTAAAAAATGAGAAAGCAGAAACACAATTTGAAATTGTACAAAATGTAACAGCAAAAATCAGATCTCTTCGTTCTGCATCAAAAGTGGATCCTGTGAAAAAAATAACAGCTATTCTCAATGGAAATAATCTTGAATTTTTAGAAGCAAATAAAAATATTATTATTTCATTAGCTCGATTGGAAAAACTTTCATTTGGGACTGTTTCAACTGATGAATGTGTGAAAGATATATCTGATGGAACAGAAATATTTTTGCCTTTGGCTGGAATGCTTGATATGGAAAAAGAAGCAAAAAGAAAAGAAAAAGAATTGGAAGATGCTAAAAAAATCTTGAAAAATCTTGAAGGGAGAATGGCAAATAAAAAATATATGGAAAATGCCCCTCACCATCTTGTTCAACAAACGAAAGAACAATATGAAGCAATAAAAGAAAAAATAAGAATGTTAGAAAAATAAATTATTTTATAACCACTTGCAATGAAAAAATTATTCTTCATACTTTTTCTTTTCATCTTTTCTGGTTGTGCAGAAAAACAAGCAGAATATTTCAATGAATTGAAATGTGAAACTGAAAAATGTATTGAAGAAAAAAATGGTTTTTTTTGGGCTAAAAAAAATAAAATTGAAAATGAAAAAGAGTGTGATATAAATTTTTCACACTCTTTTTTTAATGGATGTAAAATTTTTACCCAACAAAAAAAAGAAGAAGAAGTTATTGAAACATCGTCTTCATCAGCTGATGAAAAAGAATGGATAACCGTGAAATATAGAAAAAATGGAAAAATAAATATTTCTGGAGAAAATTTTCAGAAATTGGAAACACCTGATTCTACAGTAAAAAATGCATGGTATGATGAAATAGAAAATTTATTACTCATTCAGCTCAATAGTACAATATATCAATATTGTGAAGTTCCAAAGGAAATATGGGAAAATTTATCGAAAAACAATAGAGCATATGATATATATAAAAAAAATATTCGTGGACGATTCGATTGTCGAGAATTTGGAGAAGTTGTGTATTAAAGACATTGACAATTCTTATAGTTGCACTATAATATGCAACTATGAATATATAACTATAATTTATGAAAAATACATCTGAATACCCAGAAAAAAAAATATATAGAGGACACCTAGAAGAAAATTTATATCATACTTTAATGAACCATTGCAATGGGGAAAAAAAAGATGTTAAGGATTTATTTGAAAAATTTCCAGAAATAATACCCATATTAATTAATATACTTGAACACTCTAAAAAACCAAAAGATATAACAGAAATAGAAACAACAACAATAATCTCAAAGATATCAGAAAAAATATTCGCGGCTTGTGGAATTATTACAACAAGTCCTCTTATTATAGCTAGCATAATAAGTATTCAAATTGAAGCCGCAATACAATCAAAACAGTCTTCAATAATAGAAAAACTTAAAATTCTTTTTTCTCATAATCCTATATTTACTCAAAAAAGAATAACAAAGGGTGGAAAAGAATTTTCAATTTATAAACTAAAAACAATGGAAAATAATGAGGTAACTAATGTTGGAGAAATATTACGAAAACTTAGTTTTGATGAATTTTTACAATTTTTGAATGTTTTAAAAGGAGATATTGGGATTATGGGAGCAAGACCAATTCCTCAAGATGAAATTAATAATATAGCTAATGATAAATTAAAAGCCTTTTATACACAAGAAAAGGCAGGGATTTCAGGACTATCACAAGTATTATTAGGGCAGAAAGCTGAAGATTTTGTAAATGTAAAAGCCCTTTTACATGCCTTTGAAGAACGATATGCATCTTCTTATTTACTGATGTACATTCTTTTAAAATCTATCCCAGGGCAAAGAAAAAAAGGGGAATATTGAAAAAACTATAAAAACTCTTTTATATACCGCTCTGCTTCTTTTTTATTTAACAACTCCCCTTCCATTTGCATTTCTCTCAACTGATGAAGAATTTCCCCCACTTTTTTCCCTTGTTTCAATCCTGTTATTTCCATTATTTCTTTTCCAGTAAAAAATATATCATTATGAGATGGAAGCATTTTATTTTGTAGAGCAAATTGAAAATTTTCTTCTATCTGATGAATCATTTTCAATCGTTTTTCTTTACTTTCAATATTTTTTTCTCCTTTCGGAACACTTCCCAATACATCATATTTATGTAATTTCAATAAATCTTTGAAATATTTATGATCATAATATTGAAGTCGTGTTGCCAGTTTCATTTCAAAAAAATTATCAAAAATTTGTTCGTGCTGAATAATCCAACAAATTTTAGTTATTTGTTTTTGTGGAAATTTTAATCGTTGTAAAATTTCTCTCGTTTTTTCCGATGAAATATTTTCATGATCAGGATATTTCCAACGGGTTCCATCAAATGTTTTTGTGAATATTTTCCCAATATCATGAAAAAATAATGCCCAATAGAGTTCAATGTTTTCATCAGTTGGAACATTTCGCAATGCCAACAAAGTATGAGTGAAAACATCTCCTTCACTGTGATGGTCTTCTGGCTGAAATGTATTTTTCATTTCTGAAATTTCTGGAATAATATGTTCTAAAATAGTGAGATTTGACATATCTTTCAACGCTTTACTACGAGAAAAATGCTGTATTATTTTATTGAGTTCTTGAATAATCCGTTCGGCAGAAACCATAAAAATACTGCTGGCATGAAGCTGTAATGCTTTTTCAGTTTTTTTATCATAGGAAAAATTGAACCTATTTTTAAAGCGAACTCCTCTCATTATTCGCAAAAAATCTTCTTGAATTCTTTTATCTGGATCACCAATAAATCTAATAATTTTTTGTTCAATATCCTTTTTTCCACCTATAAAATCTAAAACTTCATCAGTAATGGGATCATAAAACATTCCATTTATTGTGAAATCTCGCCGTTTTGCATCTTCTTCTTTGTCTGAATATTCAACAAAATTTGGGCGTCTTCCATCACTCATTCCACTATCTTTTCTAAAAGTTGTTACTTCAAAATTTATTCCATTTTCTCTCACAACAATAACTCCAAAATTTTTCCCCAATGGAAAAGTTTTAGGAAATATTTTTTCTATCTCATCAGGAAGAGCATTTGTTGCAATATCAATATCATCACTTTCTTTTTTCATCATCATATCTCTTACATATCCACCAGCAAAAAAAGCTTCAAACCCATGAAACTGCAATTTTTCTACTATTTTTTTTGCTGATGTATTCATAAAAACAGATGAAATGGATTATATGGATAAGAACTTGAATGATTTCTTCCTTTTATTATATCATAGAAGTAATAATTTTAATATTTCATAATGCATGCCATTATTCTTGCTGGAGGATTTGCAACTCGTCTTTGGCCACTTACCGAACACCGTGCAAAACCACTCATTCCTGTTGCAGGAAAACCTCTTGTTTCATATCTCATAGAAAGTATACCAAATGAAATAGATATAACAATTTCTACAAACCAAGTTTTTGCTGATGATTTTGTAGAATGGAAAAAAGAATTTTTTCCAGAACGAAATATTGATATTTTCATAGAAGATAGTGGAGGTGAATCGGAAAAAAAAGGAGCATTAGCCGCTACCGCATTATGTATTCAAGAAAAAAAATTGGAGACAGATATTTTACTTTTGGCAGGAGATAATTTTTTTGGATTCGATTTTTCTGATTTTCTTGCACGAGCAAAAAAAAATCCTCTTCTTGCTGCATATGATATTGAAGATGTTAATGAAGCAAAAAAATTTGGCGTTGTTGTTCCAAAAAATAAAAATGAAGTTCTTGAATTTGAAGAAAAACCAGAAAACCCATCTTCTACACTTGTTTCAACTGGTGCATATTTTTTCCCTCATCATACCCTTCAACATATAATTTCATATTCACAATCTCATGCCGATGATTTAGGAGGAATTTTTGAATATTGTATGCAAAAAAAAATTCCAGTAGAATATTTTTCTTTCGATGAACAATGGTATGATATTGGAAGTTTTAATTCTTTTATGGAAGCCAATAAAGAATTTTTACAGAATAAAAAAAATATTATTCATCATACAACAGAAACTGATGAAAAAACAAAAATTGAAGGATTTTGTGTTATAGAAAAAAATGTGAGATTGGAAAATGTTTTTTTAGAAAATTGTGTAATAATGGAAGGTTCTTCATTGAAAAATGTTGAAATACGAAATTGTCTTATTGGAGAATTTTGTATGCTAGAAAATAGTGATTTTCATGGGAAAATTATAAGAGAAAAAACTGTTGTAATATAAAAACTATAAAATATTTATGTCAATTCAAAACATTATATCTCTTTCTTTTCGATTTTTATCTGCTAAAAAATGGCAATATTTCCTTGTATTTCTTGGAATATTTTTAGGAACTTCACTTTTTTTCATATTTTTTTCTGTAACAAATGGACTTGAAAAATCACTCAATAATATTTTCTCTGAAAATGAAAATATTATTTCTGTAGAAACAACTAAAAAACTGGAAACAGAAGTGAAAACAGAAATTGATGAAATATTTATTTCTCAAATAGAGCAAATAGAGGGAGTAAAAAAAGTGTTCAAAGAAACAACTCTCATTCTTCCTTTTACTTTCGATATAAAAATTCCATTTCAAAAAAATTTTTCCCTCGATATATATTTTCTCTATGGAATAGATGATGAACTTTTTAAAAAAGAACAACAATTTAAAGAACCAGAAAATACAATTCCTGTGCTTATCGACCCATTATCTGTAGATTTGATAAATTCATTTATTCAAAGTCTGGTAAAAGAAGTAAAAATATCAAACAATCTTTTTAATAAGAAACAGGTAAATGCTATATTTGGGAAATCGAGTTTTCTACCTGTAATGAATAGAAAAAAAGAAACAGAAAAAAAACTTTTTGTATCAGGATTTTCTTCTTTTGCACCCATTGCAGGAATAGCAATGCCTCTTTCTGAAATACGAAAACTTCAAATTTTTTTTGGAGAAGATACTTCATATATCTCACGACTTCATATTGAATTTGAAAATGGAGTTTCTCGAAATTTCATCGAAAAAGAACTGGAAAAATATAATTTACGAATTCTTTCAAAAAATACCGCTTCTGATAAAATAACGGAAATAACACAAATATTGCAATGGGTTTTGCTTCTCTCTTCCAGCATCATTCTGTTTTTATCATTTCTTTTTCTCTTTTCTATTCTCCATATTGTTCTCATTGAACATAAAAAAAATATTGGAATTTTGCAAGCAATGGGAATGGAAAATAAAAAAATATCTCTTCTTTTCATTTTTCAGGGAATGATTATTACTATTTTTTCATCGGTTACAGGAATTATTTTAGGAATTTTCCTTTTACACCTCTTACAAAATTGGTGGCAAGAAAATATAATACTTTTTCTTTTCCCTCCAGAAATTTTCACTTTTTCATATCAATCCATTCTGATGATATGTTCTCTTACATTTCTCTTCACTCTCATTATTTTATTTTTCATCATCAGGAAACAGGTAAACAAACCAGTTCTTCACAATATTTTACAAATTGACTAAATGAAAAAACAAGAAACTATTCGGCAATGCTGTCTCACTAAAAAATATTTTCCACGATACAAACTTTCAAGAATTGTTGTTGTTAAAACCGATGATAGCAATGAGGTATTTTTTGAAAAAAATATTAATGAAAAAAATAAAGGCAGAAGCATTCATTTCTTAAAAGATGAAAAAATATTTACTACTATTTTTCAAAATAATAAAAAAAAATGATAGAGCATTTCCTTAAAACATCTATTTCTTTTCAACAATGGGAAAAATTACAAAACAAAGCCTTGAATTTTTTTTAAAAAAATTGATATAATTTTTTTTGATTTTATATATAAATTTTACCCAAAATATCTATGGATTTTTTATTCCTTTTCCTTTTTGCAATTATTCCAGCAGAAGACTCTCAAGTTTCAGAAACTCCAACTGAAATAAAAACAGAACAAGTAGAAATATCTGAAGAAACAGATCCTCTTGTTGAATTATTAAATGAAAAACCAGTAATAAAAGAAGATAATAAAACAGAAGAAAATAATACTCTTACCAATTCATCAATGACACCAGAAAAAGACTTACAAAAAGGAGCAGTTCAAGACACAGAAACTGTTGCGGTAATTACAACAAATTATGGAGAAATTGTTCTTCGATTTTTCCCAGAAGAAGCACCAAAAACTGTAGAAAATTTTACAGGACTTGCAAAAAAAGAATATTATAATGGAATTATTTTTCATCGAATTATCGATGGATTTATGCTTCAAGGAGGAGACCCAACAGGAACAGGAACAGGAGGAGAAAGTTTGTGGGGAGGGAAATTTGAAGATGAATTTTCTGATGATGTAAAAAATAATAGAGGTTCTATCTCTATGGCAAATGCAGGAGCAGGAACAAATGGTTCTCAATTTTTCATCAATACTGTTAATAATAATTTTTTAGATAATAGACATTCTGTTTTTGGAGAAGTTATTTCTGGAATGGAAACAGTAGATAAAATTTCTAAAGTAGAAACAGCTGCTGGAGATAAACCAAAAAAAGATGTTATAATGGAAAAAGTTGAAGTAATGACTTTTGCGGAATATAAAAATAAATAATTTTTATACTTCAAAATTAGTAATAATATCACTTTTATAGATATTTCTTTAAAAGGTGAATGCATAGAAAGCATTCACCTTTTTTTTTATTTTTGGAAAAAGAAAAAAAATGATAGAGTTATATTAGATAATTTTTCTTACAAGTTTTCTTATAAGTTTTTTCTTATTTTTCTTTCTCATATTATTTTTATGAAACCATTCATTCTTACCAATTTTAAACATTACCCATCTGCTATTTTAAAAAATGCAGAAACTCTTATTCTTGCTCATATTGAAGCAAAAGAAAAAACAAATGGGAATATTGCTGTTGCTGTAAGCAATTTAGATATTCAAATATTATGTGAAAAGTATGCAGAAAAAATAGATATTTTTGCTCAACATTGTGATAATGCAAGTTTTGGATCTTCGACAGGGAAAATTTTACCAGAAATGCTAAAAAAAATGGGAGCAACAGGAGTAATTTTAAATCATTCAGAAAACAGATTTTCCGATGAAAAAATTCTGTTTGAAACTATTGAAAAAGCAAAAGAATCTGGATTGAAAGTAGTTTGCTGTGCAGAAACAGCAGAAGAAGGGAAAAAATTTGCAGAAAATTCATCAGCAGATTTCATTGCTGTTGAACCACCAGAACTCATTGGAGGAGATATTTCGATTTCTACAGCAGAACCAGAACTCATTACAAAAAGTGTAGATCTTATTGGAGAAGGAAAAGTTTTGGTAGGAGCTGGAGTGAAAAATGGAAAAGATGTACAAATTGCTATTGAAAAAGGAGCAATGGGCGTATTGCTAGCGAGTGGAGTAACAAAATCGGAAACGCCTATCGATGTTTTAATAGACCTTGTGTCATAATATTTTATGAATATTTCTTCTCTTCTCTCTTTTGCAAAAACACAAATAGATACACTCGATGCAGAAATTTTATTGTGTGAAGTTTTAGAAATTTCTAAAACACAGCTCATTACACAAAATGAAAAAAACATTTCATCAGCCGATGAAAAAAAAATATTATTTTATATTCATCAGCGAAAAAATGGGAAAAGTATTTCAGAAATTTTACAACGAAAAAATTTTTATGGATACAATTTCATTGTAAGTAATGATGTTTTAACTCCTCGACCAGAAACAGAAATTTTGGTGGAAAATGCATTTGAATATATTCAAATGCATAATATTCAAAAAATTATTGATGTAGGAACGGGAAGCGGATGTATTATTATTACTCTTGCTTTATTATTGGAAAAAACAAAACAGAAAAAAAAATTTTCTAGAAACTACATCGGTTTAGATATTTCTGAAAAAGCTCTTCATATTGCAAAAAAAAATGTATTACAGTTTCATCAAGAAAAAAATATTGTGTTTCACAAATCTGATTTACTTTCAAAAATTTCAACTGATGAAATAGAAAATGCCTGCATTGTAACCAATCTTCCATATATCCCAGAAACAGATATTCTTTCTGATGAAGTGATGAATGGAGATCCAGAACTCGCCCTTTTTTCTGGAAAAAGAGGAAGTGATATATATACAAAATTTTTTCATTCTCTTCCACATAATTTTTCTGCTCTTTTTTTTGAATTTGATCCTCCACAAAAAGAATATTTTCAACAATTATTATCACAATTATTTCCCAAAAGAAAAATCTCTTTCTTTTCCGATTATGCAGGAGATGAAAGGTTTGGAAAAGTCTTGTAAGATATCTTTATTTTTGATATACTTATATGAATATTATATTTCATAATTATGTATGGAGAAATCAGAAACCAGAAATCAGAAACCAGAAAATAAAGAATTAGAGAATCTTTATACTCTTCAAAAAAAACATCCACAATCAAAAGCTATTGCTGATAAAATAGCTCAATTAAAGGCGGATACACCTCATTCTTTAAGAAAAGCGACACAACACCGATTGAAAAGATTAGCAATGAAAGATTTTTGGAATAACAAAAAACCAGAAAATGTTATAACAGAAGGAGAAAGAAGAAACAGAGAATGGAATAATAAACAACAAAGAGAGAGAAAAAGAATAAATACAATTGCTGAATATCAAAGACGATTACAAGATCCAAAATATAAATCTCTACAAAACCAACAATGGCTGAGAAATAAAATTGCAATATTGGAAAATAAACGAAATCCTCCAAAATTAAAAAATGCAAAACATCTCTCCACAATAAATTATAAACAAAGGGAAAGTGTGGGAGAAAAACTTATAAAAGAATATATAAAACGATTACATGATCCAAAATATAAATCTCCACAAAATCAACAATGGTTAAGAAATAAAATTGAAGAAACTAAAAGAAATAAAAATCTTTGGAAGTCTCCTAGATGGTCTCAACCAAGAGAAAAAACATATTTAGTAGGAACTGATCATAAAGGTTCATATGCAACAAATGAGCAACATTTTATTCATGGGAAAAAAAGTAAAGATAATAATGGAAATTTTTGGTTTTCAGGAAATATTGATAGAAATTCTTATGGTAATAGTGGAGAAAAAATTATTACAAGAGGAAAAAATAAAATATGGGAAAATGGGAAATGGAAATTTTCAGCAGGAGGAAGTGCATCATTCATTCCAAATAAAGAGATTGCAACAGGTAAATATAAATATAGATATGAATATATAAAAACACCTGGCTCTAATCATATTATTGGAGTCAGAGGATTTAAAATTCCAGAAACACAAACAATGCCAGTAATAATTCCTGCTATTCAAGGTTCTGTAAGATATAATCTAAATAAGAATTTAATAATTTCTCTTGAAGGTGCATATACTCCTTCTGCTAGCATAAAGGGTATGCAAACTCCAGAAATTTATCAGGGTCAACTTGGAATATCTTATGAATGGTAATTCTCCATCTACCCAACAAAAAATAAATCTTCTTTTTTTCCAATCCATGCATTTTTTTCATGTTGTTGAATATTGGTAAATAAATTTTTATTTATATTTTCTATCAGAACAAAAGGAGTGCATTCATCGGCTTGTCCCATTAAAATTTCCGATGCACTCACCATGTTATCGGCAATATTTACGGTGGAAACTTCTAGCACTCGACCAAATAAATCTTTTTTTCCTCGCTCATCTTTCACTCCCCAAAAACCAGACCATGCCAATGCCACTCCCACTGTCCCCCGCCGTCTCATTGTTACTCGAGAATCGGATAATACCACTCCAATATTTTTTATTTGATAGAGTTCTTGTAATTTTTTTCGAAATTCATCAACAAAATTTTGACACTGTTCTGGCCATAAAATAATTTCTCCTTGTTTACTATTCGACTGATCTATCCCTGCATTTGCAATAACAATCCCATTTTTTACCGTAAGAAAAAATTCTCCTTTATCCACTAAAATTTCATCGGCTTCTTTTTCTACCATTGTTCGTAACTTTTCTGATGAAACACGATTTTGCGAAAGTGCAACAATTTTTGAAGAAATTACCACTATTGAATTTTCTTTTATTTCAATTCTCTTTTTTTTTATATGTTCAATAAAAAAAGAATAAATATTTTCTCCTTGCTGAAAAATAGATGTTGTAATTCCTATAAGTTTCATAAAAAAAGTATAAACAAAAAAAACTGAAAAAAACACTTGCATTAAGAATTTAAACTTATATAATCTTAATCCTAAAAGGAAAATATCCTTTTAGCAAAAATATTATTTTATAATTTTTTTTACTATGAGAGATAAAGGAAAGGAAATAATAGGAGGAGGAATAGGAGCAGTAAAGAGAGGAATAGGAACAGTAAAGAGAGGAATAAGAACAGGAATAATAGTAACAGTACTAGGAGGAGGAGTCGGAGTAGCAAATGCACAGGAAGCTCCATTAACCGAAGAACAAGCACATGCAGCAATAATTCATATTTGCAAGAATATAACCGATGATTTTAACAAGAGATTCGATGGAATAGGTACCGGCTATACTTTTCACCCTAGATATTTTATATTGGAAGATACAAAAAAAAAAGTTCAAGAATTAGCAGTGGAATGTGTTCCAATAAAAGGGAAACTTCCTTTTCTTAGAAGTGAAGAAAGTACAGCTTCTTTAATAATAGACGCCGCAGCTGACATTATGATTCCAACAAACCAGAGGTTTATTCTTAATGTATTAAGATGTGATAGGCCTGAGCGACTGTACTTAGAAAATGGTATGACCAAATGTGAAAACCCTCAGCTTACACCCGTTGAACAAGAAAGACAAGCAAGAGAAGCAAGAGAAAAACAACAAAAAAAGTAATATAAAAAAAAGAAGTAATATAATAATATTACTTCTTTTTTATTTAAAACTCAAATGGTCTCAAGTCTTCTTAATTCCTCTCAAGTTTTCTCAATATATACTATTTTTTTTCTTACAAATGCACATGTTTTGCTTTTTCTTTTTTCAATTGTCGTCGTAAACTATCAGCAGCATCATCTATAGAACTATAAACTCCTCCACTCCAATGTTCTGCTCGCAATGTTTTTCCTATGAGATGAACGGTAAGAGAACAAAAAAATTGATGTTTACTATCTTGTGAAGATTTTTCTTTATCTATTTCAACCTTTACAGTAATGCTTTCTTGTTCATCGGCTGAATGTGCCCTATGCAACATTTTCTCAAGTTTCTCTATAGCATAGGCTTTTTCTTCTTCTTGCAATTCAATTCCCTTTGAGTGAACAGTAATTTTCATAGAAATAAATAAAAGAATATTAAATATATTTTTACATAAAAAATTTTTTTTTAATAGCAAATAAAATTGAAAAAAAGAAATATTTGTTTTACTATTTTTATATTATTCTTTTTCAAAAAGACTTTATGAAAAATATGATGAAAATTTTTTCGGGAGTTATTATTTCTTCCTTTTTTGCTTTTTCCAGCTCTTTCGCTTTTACTGATGTGAATTCAGGTTCGATTTTTTCTGAATCTATTCAATATGCACAAGAAAATGGGATTGTAAATGGATATAACGATGGTTCGTTCCAACCACAAAAAGAAATTAATAGAGCAGAATTTACCAAAATAATATTGGAATCAATTTTTGATGAAAGTGAAATTTATGGAGAAAATTGTTTTCCAGATGTAACAACTCAATGGTTTGCAAAATATATATGTACTGCCCAAAGAAAAGGGATTGTGAAGGGATATGCAAATGGAAATTTTGGTCCAGCTGATGAAATTTCTTTTGTAGAATCGGCAAAAATAATCACCCTTGCCAATGGAGAAAATATTCAAGAAAATAATTCTGTCAATTGGTTTGCTCCTTATGTAGAAAAATTATCGGAAAAAAAAGCTATTCCTGCAACAATTCAGCAATTGGATAAAAAAATTCAACGAGGAGAAATGGTAGAAATTATTTGGAGAATAAAAGAAAATAAAACAGACAGAGCCAATAGTATTTTTCAAAATAATAATCTTGAAATTGAGAAAGAAATTGCATGTACCAGAGAATATATGCCGGTATGTGGAATAAAAGACACAGGAATTCGATGCATAACAAGCCCTTGCCCTTCATCAGAAGAAAAAACTTTTGGCAACCAGTGTATGCTAGAAAATTCTGATTTCAAATTTTTGCACAAAGGAGAATGTACTATTTCTACACCAACACCTACACCATATGATGAAACATGTGTTTCAGTATCCCCTGTTTGTGCAGGAGGAAGCAGTGAGTGTTTTACTTCTAATGGAACAACAATATGCACAAGTCCATTACCACGACTTATATTTCCAAATAAATGTGCAGCAAAACAAGCGGGACATACTGTTTTCTATGATATAAATTCATGTGGAGAAAATCCATATAGCACACCAACTCCAACAAATATTTGTCCTGTTTATGACCTTTCTCCTAACTTTTGTGCAAATGGGAAAATAGGATCTAAAAAAGATGATAATGGATGCGATATGCCTATTTGTATAGAAAATAATGAAAAAACATTGCAAGAAAAAATTGAAGAAGTTGCAATAACAGAAAACAAAAAACTTTGTAATCAAAATACTGTAAACCAAGAAACTTTTATATTTAGTGCTTTTCCTGTTTATTCATGTGAAAATAGCATAGGAGTTTTCCCTCCTATGGGTTTAGCCGATGCTCCTAATAAATATTATGAAGAAAATGGTGAAATGTTTTTTTGTGGAGGGTATCAAATAGAAGGAAGTCCTCAAGATGCTCGATGTTATAATATTGGAGAATGTAAGCAAACAGATTTTTATTTATGCCCTCTCAATGCTTCAACACCTATTCCTACCCCAGCTCCAACTCAAAAAACATGTAGCATGCAATATGATCCTGTTTGTGGTCAGCCATTAATGCCTTCTTGTGAAGAAGGAACTCTATGTTCTCAAGTAATGCCTGCCCCAAAAACATATTCAAATATCTGTTTTATGGAAAATGCAGGAGCAAGTTTTTTATATAGTGGACAATGTAAAAATGAATATTAATTGAATTTTATATTTAAAAACAGTATTCTAAAAACTGATGAAAAAAATAAATATTTATTTTTCATCAGTTTTTTATTTTATTCTCATATTTTTTTATGAAATCTCTAAAAATTTTCGATACTACTCTTCGGGACGGAACACAAGCAGAAGGATTTTCTTTAGGAATTCATGATAAAATAACTATTGCAAAAGCATTAGATCATTTAGGAGTGCATTATATTGAAGGAGGTTGGCCAGGATCAAACCCTCGAGATCTTGAGTTTTTTGAAAAAATGAAAAATATACCGCTTCATAATGCAAAACTCTGTGCCTTTGGAGCAACACATCATAAAAAATTTAAAAAAGCAGCCCATTGCCCTTCATTACAAAAAACAGTTGAAAGTGGAGTTTCTGTTGCATGTATTTTTGGAAAAACATGGGACCTTCATTCCCAACAATTATTAGGACTTACGAGTGATGAAAATAATAAAATTATAAAAAATTCTATAGCCTTTCTTGTTGAAAACAATATTGAAGTTCTTTTTGATGCCGAACATTTTTTCGATGGATTTCTCAGTAATGAAAAATTTGCTCTCGACTGTTTATCATCAGCTATAGAAGGAGGAGCGAGCAATATTACTTTATGTGATACGAATGGAGGAATGCTTCCAGATCAAATATCCGAAATAACACAAAAGGTATGCAAAACATTTCCAAATATTTCTGTAGGAATTCATGTTCATGATGATGGAGGATTGGCAGTTGCCAATAGTTTATCGGCAATTGAAGCTGGTGCAGATCTCATTCAAGGAACTATAAATGGAATTGGAGAGAGATGTGGAAATGCAAATTTATGCTCGATAATTCCCAACTGTGAATTGAAAATGAAATATAAAACAATTGGAAAAGAGAACCTTACAAAACTAAAAAAAATTTCTGAAAAAGTTGCATTGCGAGGAAATTATAATAGACCAAAAAATTTGCCTTTTGTAGGAACTTCTGCTTTTGCACACAAAGGAGGAATTCATGTTTCTGCAGTACAAAAAAATCCACTTTCTTATGAATCTATAAAACCAGAATTGGTAGGAAATAAACGAAAAATAACTATTTCCGATTTATCGGGAAAATCAAATTTACGAAGCTATGCAGAAAAAAAAGGGTATGATATTTCAGAGTTTTCTGATGAATTTTGGACAAGAATTTTACAGAATTTAAAATCTGCAGAAAAAGATGGGCTTCAATTTGAAGGTGCTGAAGAGTCTTTCGATTTATTTTTTTCTCGTCATCTCAAAACATATATTCCTCAATTCATCATAGAAAATTTTTATGTTCATACTTCAAAACAAGAAGAAGAACAAAGTTCTCTTGTTGAAGCTACTATTCAAGGAAATATAGCCGATGAAAAATTTCATACGGCAGGAGTAGGATTTGGACCAGTGGGAGCATTGGATGAAGCGATAAGAAAAGGACTCATTGTAACATTTCCAGAATTACAAAAAATAAATCTTACCGATTTTAAAGTACGAATAACCGAAATGGAAAGTGGAACAGGTGCAAAAACTCGTGTTGTAATGGAACACAGTGATGGAGAAAAGACATGGAATACGGTAGGTGTTTCTAAAAATATTATAGAAGCATCGATGAATGCTTTGATTGATGCTTATGAATGGTATTTAATGAAAGTGTAAAAAAAATATTATTCTGTTTTCTTATTCTATTTCTTCTGTAAAAGTTTTAAGTGGTGTTGATTTTTTTTTAAAATTTTCCAATTCTGCTAAAATTTTTCTTTTAATTCGTAATGATTTTTCTCGTGTTTCTTTCCAAAATAATTCAATAACAGGCTGTCCAGTTCTCATAAAAGAGAAATCTATTTCATAAAAATATTCTGTTTCAGTAATTTCATTAAAACTTTTTACTGTAATATTTGTTTGTAAAATGTTTTTTTCTATATGCTGAATAAATAAGGGCTGATCAACAGATAAATCATTTGGTAAAATAATTTTAAATGATGTTTTTTCAATATTACTTTTGGGCAAAATAATAACTTCTTTTTTCATAAATTGAGAATTTGGAATTGTTCGCAATTCTTCAATATTAATTCCCTGAATATCAATAGTTCGAATAAAAACTTTTAAAAGTGTTATATTATCAATAATTCCTTCACTTCCATCAAATCGGACTCTATCCCCTACTTTATATCCCTGAACAATAAAAAGACTTGAAAAGATAGAAAAAATATATTCTTGCAAAACCATTACAATAGCCCCAACAAGAAATAATAAATATACCACCATTTCTGGCTTTAAATAAAATACGAACCAAATAACAAATCCGAGATATGATAAAAATCCAATAATATCAAAGGCTACAAATCTATGACCATATTTTTTTTTCAATGCTCGTGTATTACATATCTTTTTTGAAAGAAATAATCGAGAAAGATATAGAATAAAAAAGAATAGCGAAACCCACAGAAAAACATAAAACTTTTGTTCTAATTCTTCATTCGATTTTTCTTGTAATGCTTTTTGTAAAGCAAGATTTTGACTTAAAGCATATTCTTTCAATGCTTCTTCTTGAGACAATTTTTCTAAATCAGATTTATTTTTTTCTAATAATAAATTTTTTATTTCTAAATCTTTTTGTAAAGAATTTTTAGATAGTTCTAAATCTTTTAGTTTTTGTGTGTTTTCTAAATTCTTCTGTTCTGCCAATTGTAGTTCTCCTTGTAAAATTTCTTGTTCTGCAATTTGTTCTTGTAATTTTTTTACTTCATCAGATATTTCAGAATTAATATTTTCCAATGTTTTTTTTTCCAATTGAACAGATTCTAAATCGGATTGAGCATTTTCACTTTTTTTATCTATTTCCGATTTTTTAAAATTATCTTGAATTTTTTCAGACCTCTCTTTCAATACTTCTAAAGCCTTATTCCCGTTTTCTGTAGGTTCTGGAGAAAGAGAAGATGAAATTGAGGAAGCAGGAGATGAAACTGCCGTTTCAATAATTTCTTCCGCCAATGCACTGTCTATCCCACAATCGCATAATGACACAAATGAGAAAAAGAAAGTGATTAATATTGTTTTTTTTAGATAATTCATTTCTATATTATAAAATAATTTCAATTCATTTATTACAACGAAAACAAAGAAAAAGTGTTTCACATTATCCTTACATCATATTTTATGATACTCTTTTTCTGATGTATAAAAAAGGTAAAAAAACAAAGAAAAGAGAGGATAAAACAAAAGAAAACACCTTATTCATCATTATTAAATAAGAAAAGAAGAGAATAATAAAATTATAATAATAAAGAAAATTATATTCGATCAAAAAAAGGAAATACCTGAAATACTTATTATAAAACAATCATTCTTTTACAAAAAAATTTAATAATTTTGAAAAATCATCATTACTATATTTTTTTAAAAAACAAAGATGATAGAAACAATTATAACTGGAGTTGCAGCCCTTACTCTTGGAAGTGCTGGAGGATATTTATATTCAAAAAAAAATGCTGAAAATCAAAAATCAAAAATATTGACAGAAGAAATGATGAATATTCAGCAAGAAATAAATAATGCTGAAAAAAATTTATTGCTTTTAGAAAAAAAAGAAACAGAAAAAGAGCGAGAAATTGAAAGAAAAGAAAGAGATGCAGAAAAAAAAGCAGAAAAAATAATTCAATCGGCACAACAAGAAATAGACCAAACAGAACGAAAACTGGAAAAAGAAATTGCAAGACTTGAAGAAAGAGAAAAATCTTTAGATGGGAAATTTTCTGAAATTGAAAATCAACGAATGAAAGTTGATGAAACAAAAGAAGAATTACAAAAGAAAAAAGAAGAACTGGAAAAAATTATTGATGAAGAGTCTCGAAAACTTGAAGAAATCGCAGGTCTTTCTAAAGAAGCTGCAAAACAAAAGTTATTAGACATCATTGAAAAAACAGCAGAAAATGATTTAATAAATAAAGTTCATAGAATGGAAGAACGAATGGCTCAAGAAGTGGACGATAAAGCCAGAAATATTATTGTTCATAGCATTCAACGCCTTGCTTCTGATGTAACAACAGAATCGACTATTTCTCAAGTAGAACTAGAAAGTGATGATATGAAAGGACGAATTATTGGAAAAGAAGGACGAAATATTAATGCGTTCGAACGAACATTGGGAGTTAATATTATTATTGATGACACTCCAAATGTTGTTATTTTATCATCATTTGACCCTTTACGAAGACATATTGCGGCAGAAGTATTGAAAGAATTGTTGCTTGATGGACGAATTCATCCAGCAAGAATTGAAGAAGTTATGCATCAGAAACAATTGAAAGTAGACAAAATGATTCAAAAATTGGGAGAAGATGCTATTTTTGAAACAGGAGTAACAGGAGTTCCTCCTGAAATTATAAAAATATTAGGACGACTTCATTTCAGAACTTCGTATGGACAAAATGTTCTACGACATTCTATAGAATGTGCATTTATAGCAGAGTCTATTGCAAATATGATTGGGGCAGATGCAGAACTTTCAAAAAAAGCAGGACTTCTTCACGATTTAGGAAAAACACTTTCTCATGAAGTAGGAGGAAAACATGCACTTCTTTCAGGAGAAATAGCACGAAAATTTCAACTTGATGAAGATTTAGTTCATGCAATAGAAGCTCATCATGAAGATGTTCAGTTGCAATCGGCAGAAGCATATATTGTGCAAGCAGCAGATGCTATCTCTGCTTCTCGACCTGGAGCAAGAAGAGAAACTTCAGAAAAATTTATAAAACGAATGGTTGAACTAGAAGGAATTGCTACTTCGTATAAAGGGGTGAAAAAATGTTATGCCATGTCTGCAGGACGAGAAATGTGGATTTTTATAGACCCACAACAAATAAACGATCTAAAAGCATCGAAACTTTCATGGGATATTGCTCGAAGAATTGAATCTGAAGTTCAATATCCAGGAGAAGTAAAAGTTATGATTATTAGAGAAAATAGATTTGTTAATAGTGCGAAGTAAA
>CAMZLA010000121.1 GCA_947311665.1 uncultured Candidatus Altimarinota bacterium
TATTATTAATTATTAATTATGAATAGCAAAATGCTAGCAGAGGCTATATACGATTTACTTCATCCTTTAGTGTGATTCGGGGGAGGGGGGGGGTGTCTAAGGACAACACTAGGCGTTAATCTTGAGCTTTTCTTTGTAGTCCATCAAGGAAAAGATGGGAGTGGGGGGATTAAGCGTCCCGGCCTAAACAAACTTTATTGTAACAAAGTTCTTTGTAAGGGCAAGAGAGAAGATAGAGAATGAAGATGGATGGCATAGTAGGAGAGATGGTAATAATGGGCATAGACGAAAGAAGCTATGAGCTTTTAAAACTAGGCGAGATAATTGGTTGTGGTAAGCAGACGGTTATGGGGCTTGGTGGGGTTGAGGTTTTGGGGTTAAAGTAATAGTTGTATAATAATAAAAAATAAAAAAGAGATAATATGATTAGATTAAAAAGTGTAGAGATAGATGGATTTATTACTCCCACACAAAAGGTAAAGCTTGATTTTGTTGATTCTAATGTTATTTGCATATATGGTGATAATGGTTCAGGGAAAACCACTTTTTTAGAGATTTTATATGCTGTTTTTGATAGAGATGAAGATATTTTAGAGAGACATTCTTTAAATAGAGTCAAAATAGATTATATATCTAATGAGACTATAGAAACCGTTAGAATTTTTGAAGATGAAAATGGTATAAAAGAAGATAGAGAAGTTGGTATAAATCATGATTCTAATAAATATAATTTTTTAGATTTAAATAATTCTAACCTAAATAATATAACCTCTCTCTTTTTAGGGATAGGTAGGGGTATTCATAAGCAAGATTTTAAGATACCAAGAAGTTTAATATGGAGTTTCTTTAATGCTAAGAGGACAGATGATGAGGGTAAAAAAGTATTAACAGGGTATCAAATAGATGAGTTTACAGATAAGCTTTTAGAGTGGATAACACCAGAGAGTATTATACAAGAAGATATAAAAGAAAAAGATAATAAGAAAAATATCTATCTACAAAATATTACTATAGATAGAGTAGAAGCACTTTTAATAAGTAAATATAAAGAGGCTGTTCTTGATGCTAAAGCTAAGATAGAAAAGGCACTCTCTAAAACCTCATTAAATTTCCTAAAAAATACTACCGATAAAAGAGTAGAGATAGATTTAGAAGATTTAAGGGAGAGATTGATTTATAATCGTATTTTGCTCTTAGAGATGTTTTCTAAAGATGAAGAGATAGGAATTACAGCACTTCTTGATAGTGTAGATAGAGATAGCAATTACTTGAAAACAGTTAGTTCTTCTCAACATATAATACTTAAGACAATAGTAGATAAACTTCAAAGTGAAGTAGAATTATTTAAAGGGATTCAAACTTTTCTTGATGAATATAATAGTTTTTTGAATTATGACAAAAAATTAGTTCTCTCTTCTAATGGTATTTTTGTAACACCTGAAAATCATTCTATAGAAAAACTTTCTAGTGGAGAGAGGCATCTATTGACTTTTTTAGCAACTATTTTATTGTTAGGAGAGGAACAAGATTTTATTTTGCTTGATGAACCTGAAATATCTTTAGATGTGAATTGGATAGAAAAACTTTTACCAATAATTTCAAAACTAGCTCCAGATTCTCAAATTATTGTGGCTACACATAATCTAACCATATTAGGTGATTATTTTGATGAATCAACAGAAATGAAATTTGAAAGAAAATAGGATGGCTCGTCGTAGAAAACTTGAAATAGATGAATTTAAAGCATTAGTTCTATTAAAAAAGAAAAAACCTTATATTTTAGTTGAGGGTATAGATGATATAGCATTTTATGAAAATATAGTAGAGAGTATAGGTAAAGATTATGTGGTAAAACATATTGGAAAATATAAAAATAGCAGTAACTGTATCGCTGTTATTGAGTTTATGGAAGAGTTAGATAAGGTATTGAATAAAGATGAACATCGTCAATATTTTTTAGGGATTATTGATGGAGATGCACGAAAACAGAGAGATGATTTTCCTCATGAAAATAGTTTACTCTATATTTTGCAATATTACTCTTGGGAGAGTTATTTTATAAGTAGAGAGGTTGTTTTTAAATCTATTAAAAATTTTTTGAAAACAAGAAGACTTTTGAGTGATAAAACAATAGATAACCTTTACTCAAACTATATTGAAAATCATCTTTTTAATCAGCTTTGGTTTTGTGGATTAAAGAGATTACGCGATAAAGATAATGATGAACAATGTAATCAAGACAACTCTATCAATAGGCTTGATAAGGATAATAATTTCATTGAAGAATTAAAAAAGTTAGAAAATGATTTATCTCAATTTGCTCTTGAAAATAGACTTGAATGCTCTCATCAAATACTTTTAGAGATTACAAAAGGTAAATGGGCTTTAAACTTTTTTGTAAAAAAATATCTACAACTTTTAAAGAATCTTCCTCTCTTGTGTAAAAATGGAGAGATTATAACTTGTGATTATTGTGAAGAACAAAAATTTGAGAACTGTCTTTATGAGTTAAAAGCTCATTATAAAGAGGAGCATATTAGAGCAGATATTACAAATTTGACTGACCTAAACTCTTTAACCCCAATAAAAGAGAGATTAAAACAATTAAAATAAAAAGAGCTTCTTATTAGACAGCTTTTGTCTAAAAAATGGGCTATGATTTTAAAGAGAAGGAGATAGAGTGCAAATAGAACATATATTCAATGCAGTAGAACCAAGAACTACAGAGACAATAGATTCACAAGAGTTACAAATAGAGTATTGGAAAAACTCAAAAGAGAATTATGACCCTCCTAAAGATATGGATTTACTTTCAACTGATTTTTCCAAAATGTATTATAATGCTTTGGTATCGACAGA
>CAMZLA010000122.1 GCA_947311665.1 uncultured Candidatus Altimarinota bacterium
AATTTTTTATATCTGATGCTGATGAAATTCCACTTTCTGCTATCCAAATTTTTTCTGAAAAACTAGGATATGTTTTTGCAATATTGAGCAATGTTTGAAAATTTTCAGGATTTATCTGTAAAGTCTTCAAATCTCGTGTATTCACTCCAATTATTTGTGCCGATGTATTTTCAAGGACATCTCTCAGCTCTGTTTCATCATGAACTTCAACCAAACAATCTAATTGTTTTTTTTGTGCATGCTGTAAAAATTCTTCAATTTTTTCTGCAGACAATACACTTCTCATCAATAATATCGCACTTGCTCCAAAATATTTTGCTTCGTCTATTTGTGAAATATCTACAATAAAATCCTTACGAAGTAAAGGAAGAGAAACCGATGAATATGCTTTTTTTACATTTTCTATTGTTGCTCCAAAAAAAGTAAAATCGGTTAAAACAGAAATGCATGATACTCCATTTTTTTCATACATTTGTGCAATATTTTCAACAGAATCTTCATCAGAAAAAATTTTCCCTTTTGAAGGTGATGCTGGTTTAATTTCCGCTATGAGATGAGGAGATTTTTTTTGTTTTTGAAGTGCTTTGAAAAATGAAAAATGCTTCATTTCCGTTTGTTGTTTTCCTTGTTTTTCTTGTTTTTTATTATTTCCCAATTCCTCTTTTTTTTCTAATAAAAATTCTCTCGCCAAAAACAATTCTTCTTTTTTTCGTTTTACAATTGTTCCCAAAATATTTTTTTTCTCATCGGATGAAAGAGACGGAGGTATCCAGTCCTCCATTTTTCTCATACTTTTTTCCAGTCCCATTTTCATTGTTTTTTCTCGTTGTTCATCAGAAATATTTTTTTTGCACTGATGAGAAAATATTTTTGATTGTTCTATTCCCTGAAACAAGAGCATGTTTTCACCACTTAGCCCTATTCCTCCAGCGTGAATACAATCTTTTAAAAATATTGTGTTTTTTGGAGTATAAACAATATCGAATGCCGTATGAAAACTCTGAAACAATTCTTTTGGAAAAGGAGAAAAACTTTCTAAATTTCCCACCATTCCAACACTTGTTGTGTTTATAATACAATCTGTTTCCAGACTTATTTCTGGAAGTTTTTCAGTTTTTGCAAGCAAAACATCGGCTGAAATTTTGGAAAACGATTTTACAAGTTCCAATGTTTTTTCCTCTGTTCTGTTCCATATATAAATTTGTTTTGCTTTCATTTTCAATAACGCATACACAATTGCCCTGCTAGCTCCTCCTGCTCCCAAAACAAGATACCGTTTATTTTTCGCATCATATTGCGTCTCTAACGATTTTTTAAACCCAAGCCAATCGGTATTTGTTCCCAAAACTAATAAAGAATTATTTTCTTTATATATAGTATTTATCGCGCCAATAATTGTTGCACTTTCATCAATTACATCACAATATTTTTGAACTGCTTCTTTATGCGGAATAGAGACAGAAAGTCCCATTTTTTTTTCATCAGTTCGCCAATTTTTCATGAATTTTCCTAGATTTTCTGGAGAAATTTCATATCGACCATAGACCGCATTCATTTTATTTTTAGAAAAAACGGCATTGTGCATAGCAGGAGAAAGCGAGTGATGAGCAGGATATGCAAGAATTCCAAATTGGTTCATTGAGTATGAAAAAAAATAATATATTATTCTTTTTAAGTTTACCGCATAATTATTTTTTCCCAAAAACTTCTTTCTCTATTCGGATTTTTCCCATCGAGAATAAGCTCATCTTTCAATCTATTATTTTCTCTATTCAATTTTTTCATTAATTCTTCCATTCGCGAAACTTTTCGCTCTAAAGCTCCCACATGTTTTGCTTCTTTCGATCGTAATTCTGCATAAAAAGCAGCTCCTAGAATGGAAGTTGGCAGAGCATAAATAGCTACTCCAAGAATAGTTGTAAAAACAGTAATTATTTTCCCAAGATTGGTGAGAGGTGCAATATCTCCATATCCTACTGTAGAAACAGTGATAAACCCCCAATATAATGCATGAGGAATGCTTCCCAAATTTTCTGGCTGAACATCTTTTTCTGCATAATACATAAAAGTAGAAGAAATAATAACAGCCATTAAAATAAGCGAAAAAGAGCTTAATAAATCACTTTTGTGCCGATGAATAATAGAAAATATTTTTTCTATAGAATGAGAATATTGTTTCAATCTAAAAATTCTAAAAACCCTAATAATTCGTAAAATTCTTCCATCGAATAGTCCAGGGAAAATGAGAGAAAATAAGGCTGGAACAAGAACAAAAACATCAAATATCATGAAAGGAGAACGCATATATTCCCAAACTGATGAATATTCTTTTTGCAATGAAGAAGCCCACAATCGAAAAAGATATTCAATAGAAAAAATGAAAATGGAAAACATTTCAAACAGAAAAAATTGGCTTTCATATTTCATCATGGAAGGGATTGTTGAAATAACCATTGCTACTACATTAAGAATGATGAGTAACGATATAGCTCCTGTTATCATTTTTTGAGAAAATGAAACTCCTTCATTTTCTAAAATTTCAAAAACCCATTGCCGAAATGTTTTTTCAGAACTCATAAAAAAAATAAATATTCACTCGTACATCGTTATAGTATATCATGTTTTCTTCTTTTGTACCAAATCACTTGAAAATTTGAAAGTAATTTGGGAAATAATTTTTACTGTAGGGGCGTACCCTTGTGGTCGCCCTTTTTGTATTTCTATGAGTTTCCTTTTGGGAAAGAATTTTCTACTGCACATATCCAGTATAAAACTATACTTTCAAATGGAAGTTTTTTTTGAATAAAATAAAAAAAATTACAATCGTGCATATAAACTAGGCAAAAGGGGTGCAAACCTATATTTTATAATAAGGCTTATTTTTTCTCTTTATATAAACAAAAACTCATTAAAACTTATTAAAAAGAAAAAGAAATACTTCAGGTTTACACCTCTACACTTCTTTTGCTATAACGAATTTTTCTTTCCCAAAAAAAAATCATTTTTAATACTTAAAAAGTATTATGGCGGAAACAAAAATGTTAAACAACCAACACAATCATACTCTTCAAAAGAATATCGGTCAAAAGTTTTTTACACAAATATATTAAAAAGAAACCATTATTGGAGTTTCAAAAATTTTCGTCGTTTGCCCATATCGTTCTATTTTATTTTCAAAACTTTCTGGAATAGGAATAATTAAAAAACTTTCTTCTGGATTATCTTGTAAAAAGTGTTTCTCTCGTAATGCAGATAATAATTCTATTTTTCTCGCTTTTGTTAGCCAAAATTCAAAAAGAGAAAATTG
>CAMZLA010000123.1 GCA_947311665.1 uncultured Candidatus Altimarinota bacterium
ATCCCCACAATACCCAAAACCTCAAACTCCATACTTCCCTCTTTCTTTTCTTCTATCTCTTTTTTTCTTTTTCTTTTCTTCTCCTTTCTTTCTTTTTTTTTTATTTTATTTTTTTTATTTAATTTTTTTTAGATATATAGTTATAGAGAGAGTGAGAGAGAGAGAGAAAGAGAGAAAGACAGAGATAGAGAGAGAAAGAGGGAAGCATGGAGTTTGAGGTTTTGGGTATTGTGGGGATAGTTTAATGATTAATACAGAACAAGAAAAACTTTTAATAGAATTAAATGAAGCTCATTTAAAAAGAGAACAACAGAATAAAGAACTCTCAAAAACATTTCGTAAAGACTTAAATCAGGCACAATACAAAAAAGATAAAGCATTATCTGATGATGCATATCCAGATAATGCCCATTTTATTTATGAGATAATTCAAAATGCTGAAGACTCATCATATTCAAAAAATAAAAAAGCAGAATTAGAATTTCATTTATTAGATGATGGTATTTTAGTTTTAAGTAATCAAGATGGGTTTACAGATGATGATATCCGTTCAATATGTGTTATGGCAAGTGGTGGAAAAATTGCAAGAAAAGATCAGTTTATAGGTGAAAAAGGACTTGGTTTTAGATCTGTTTTTAAAATCACTAATACCCCTTGTATATCGTCAAATGGATATGAATTTTATTTTGATAAACAACAAAGTTATGAAAAACCATTTTTGTTAAAAAATTATCAAGAATCATTACCTAACGAATTTGCTAATTATACAAATACGGCAATTTTTCTACCCTATTCAATTACCTCTGATGAAATTCATGAACTAGAAAATGATTTTAAATCTAAAATAAAGCCCAAATTAATTTTATTTCTAAAAAAACTAAACTCAATCAGCATAATTAAAAATAATCAAAAGTATATGTTTATTGAAAAAGAAAATTCCAAAAGTGAACATTTTGAGTTAGCTAGTTTAAAAGATAATGATAATAAGCAAGAATTTTATATAACGAGAAAAACTATAAATGTATCTAGTATAAATGAAGAAAAAAGAAAAGGAATTCAAGAGAGAGAAATTGTATTAGCTTATCCAAAAGAGCTAGAAGAGGGTTCTAGTAATATTTTTGCATTCTTGCCAACTGATATTAATAGCAGATTAAACTTTACTATACAAGCTGACTTTCTACTAGACACTAGCAGGGGTCATCTCTTGGAAAATGCGTGGAATAAAAATATATTCAGAGAAATAAAATTATTTATAATTGATAATATTAATCTCTTTCAAAAACATTCCAAATTGAAATTTGAATATCTAAAATACTATTTACAAGAAACAAAAAGCAATAACAAATTTATTGATAATCTATATAATCAAATGATTAACGAGATAAAAAATAAAGATTTGATTTTATCAGATAATGAAACTTGGCAAAAGCCAAATAATATAATTTTATTAGAAGATAATATAAAAATAGATACAAAATATTTAAAACTATTGTTTGGTAATAATTATGAACAGGTTCATGAAAAGTTCAAGCTTGATAATTATTTTATAAGAAAATTTAAAATTAGACAAGTTAATACAAAAGAGATTATTGAAGCTATATGTGATTATTTTGATAAGTATGACTTAAATAATTACAATGAAAAAATAGTTTTAGAATTAACTAAATTTTTATCTAAAAATCTAAATACAGATAGTAGAGCATTGACATATGAAAAAAGTTTATTCGAAAGAGTAAAAAAATCATTACCAATAATCCCAAAATATGAAAGCGATAAAAAATTTTACCTCTTTGATACGATATATATATCAAGCGAATATAAACCAAAATTCTTAATAGAGAATATTGCCAAAGAAGATGAATTTGATTTCTCAAAGTATAACTTTGTATCTGATGCCTATCTAGAAGATAAAAGATTAACAGATTTTATAAAAAATATAATAGATGAACAAGAAAAACATAAAAATAAAAAAACGATAGAGTTCTTTGCTAAATATTCAGATATTTTACAAAATTACTTAAAAAATGATATAAAAAACTGTTATAAAAAAGTTTTTGATTTTTTAATTGAGATTCAAGAAGACAATAAAGAAAGAATATCTAAAATACCACTTTTATTAACTCAAAATGCTAAATTTTATAACTCTACTCAAACTATATATTTTTCAAATGACAGTGATAGCAATTTAGATATATTAAACGTGGAGTTATTTCAATTGGTTCATAGTGAGCCTAAATATAAGGAGTTCTTAGAAAAGATTTTTAAAGTTAAAGAGGCAGATATTTTAAATATCATATTGAATGAATATTTACCTTGGATAAAAAAGAACTATCTACATAGAACTACTGAAAATGATACAAAACTATTGAAATACACTAAAGATATTATAGAAAATTTTGATAAATTTGAAAAAGAAGATAAAAATAAGATAAAACAGGCACTATTTTTTATCTCTTCAAATCAAGAAAATAAATATTTAAAATCAAGTGATATTTACCTATCCCAAAATTTAACAGAGATAATATTTAATAGTGATTCTATCGAAAAGTATATTACAGATAAAAGCTATTTTGATTTTTTAGATGAATCATATAATGAAATTTTTGAAAAAATACCAGAAGAAAAAACGAAAGAGTTTTTTAACTCTTTTAGTTTTGAGAAAAATATTAAAGAAAATGATATTTCAAATTTTATCAAATTTATAAAAACAGATTTAAATTTAGACTTAAATATTGAAGCATTAGAATTTTTAGCTAAAAGTATCGATAGTGAAGATAGAAAAAAAATAAAAGAGATAGAAAATTTTAAAGTATATTCTCACAATAATAAATTGATTGAAATTAAAAATATATTTCAAGATAAGATTGATTATTTAGAGATTGATTATTTACATAGTGATTATAAAGCAAAGATTACTGATTTATACTTTAAAAATATCAAACAATATTTTCAATCAGAATATAAAATTGAACCATTTATAGCTTATTTAAGACAAAATATTGATTTTGATGAAGCTGTAAAAGTATATAAATATTTAGATAGTAAAAGTGAGTTTAGCCTAAACAAAACAAAAAAATCTCACTACACAATAACAACAGAAAAAATTAGAAAACAGTTTAAAAATAGTAAATTAATTTACTCTAAAGATAATAAATACTATCCAACAGATGTAACTTGGAAAGAAGAAAAAAGTGCTAGTCAATTATTTGCATTATCTACTATCTATCCACAGGAGTTACAAAACTTTTTTATTAAAAAAGTGCAAGTATCACAAACAAAAGATATAAGACAGATTGTAAATCAACTTAAAGAGATAAAAGAAAAAAATGATGATTATTTTGATTTACTGATAGATTTAAATGATTTAATCATAGATGACAATGAACTTGATAAATATGATAAATCATATAATAATTCTATTCATGAGCAATATGATAAAAATATTAATGAGAATGCTAAACAGTTTATTTTAAAAAAAGAGCGAATATTTATCTTAGATAATGGTAAAAAAAATAGTGATGAGAATTTTTATTTTAATGATTTAGAAATTGATGGTTATGATGAAAAACTAGATAATAAAATATTTACAGTAAATAGTAAATATCCAATTGAACACTATAGTAATTTAGTAAATACCTTAAAAATAAAACGATTAAGTAATTTTAAGAAAAGTTATGCGAATAGACAATTTATAGATAACTATAATATTCAAAATTATAGATTGATGCTTAATTTTGCCTATGATTTACTATTTACAAAATTTTCTGCTGAATATAAAAAACTTGAAGATAGAGAATCAGATTTTAAAGAGCTGAATATGGTAAATACAATAAACATATATCAAGATATTGTGTCTCAAATTACACTAGATGACATTAGAATTGAACTTGATGGAGTTAAATATTATTTTAAAAACGATGAATTGTTTATTGTGAATGAAAATGATTTATTTAAGATAATTGCTGAAAAAATAGGTTTTATTAGCGATAAAGATATAAAAGATTTTTATAATGAAATTCTTAATGGTAACAAAAATAGAGAAGAATATTATAAAGATGAACGTATTAAAGAAAAACAAAATTTTACTTTAGAGATTTCAAATTTAATAGCAAAAATTAATGAACCAGATAGAATTAATAATGATTTGATAGAAGATGAAGATGTACCATATATTCCATATGATACAAAAGAATCTAAAGGAGTTGATGACACTGAACCATCGGCAGAAGAAGAGAGAAAACAAAGACAAAAATCAGGGGCAGAACAAGTTAAAGGGTATAACAAAAATGTTTCAAGCAATCAAAATGAAACATCGCCATCAAATCTAAAAAACACTCAAGAGTATCAAAACAGATATATAAGAGAAAAAAAAGAAAAAATACAGAAAATATCAAATAATTCTAAGAAATTATCTAAAAGAACGAGAGCAAAAACTTCCAATTGTACAACTATTAACTATAAAGTAGGAGAAGAAGAGACAAAAGATTTTTTTAGGAAAAAAGACCAATATTTAGGACAGTGTCAAATCTGTGGTTTTACATTTACTACTAAAAGGGGAGTAAATTATTGCGAGAGATTTACTTGGAGCGACTATAAAAGAGTTAAAGTTAAAGCAGATTTGATAGATGCAGGAAACTCTTTATGTTTATGTGCAAAATGTCACTCAATTATAAAAGGTGGTGGAGATTTTGAAGCTAAATTTTTAACAGATGAAATATTTGAAAAGTTAAAAACTGATTATAATTTCGATACATTTATAGAGGATATTAAAAATAATAAACTATCACAAGCTCCAAAATGTTTTCAAGAACATATAGATTTTGATGATATGTATGTAGTAGATATAAGACTCAACAATAAAGAAGAAAAAATATACTTTACTGAAGAGCATATATTGATGTTTTTTGAGTTTTTAAAACCATAGTAAATAGATAAATGAATAGGTTATATATCATATAAAGAGATTTAAAAAATTAATATTTTGATTAAAAGTATGACATAAAATAATAAATCTTAATGCTATTTCCTACACAAAATTAACAATAAATGTTAAAATAACAAAAAGAGAGGTAAAAAATGAAAAAAATAATATACGGCGAAAGCAATTTTAAAAAGATTAAAACTAAAATTGAAATTAACATGATAATCCTGCTTAGATATGTGGAAGTAATTGCTTGAATAATGACTGCAGAATGAAGACTTAACGTATTTATCCTGAAACACGCAATTCGTGCATATTACACAATTATATAAGGGGAGTTTAGGAAACAAAATTCGCTTTTTGTTTATCTATTTTAGAAATCGCGGTGATATATAATCATTGATCAAGGAAGA
>CAMZLA010000124.1 GCA_947311665.1 uncultured Candidatus Altimarinota bacterium
CAACAGAATTTGTTGAAATTACTCCACTGAATATTCGATTGCGAAAACGATGGCTAACGGAAACAGAGCGAAAACGAAATGGAAAGAAAAACTAAATAATTAAAAAGCTCAGTTTATATTTTTTTAAACTGAGCTTTTTTTATATTATTATTGTTTTTATTTTACTATTATTTTATTTATTATTTATGAAAAAATTATTTTTTATACTCTTAGCTTTTCCATTATTTCTTTTTTCTGGATGTTTTGGAAATGGACCATTAAATTACCATAATGATATTGTTGGAATAGAAAATGAACTTGCAAAAATAGCAGAAGAAATGGAGCCAACTCTTACAAAAGCTGTAGAAAATTCTATGAAAAATGAGTTTGATACATCATCATATAACTCTTCTATTTCTCCTCTTATTATTTCTCTCGATGAAATTATAACAAAAACAAATGAACTGGGAGGATATGAAGGAGATGATTCTATTCAAAAAAAATTATTAGCAAGCACCAATGCTATTAAATATTTATTGGAATCGGAAGTTCCAAATGTTTTAATCGCACTCACAGAAAAACCAGAAGAAGCAGAGGAATTAATGAAAAATTTCATTGAAAGAGTAGGGAATATGCAAAAATATGATGATGATTTGAAAGCTGCTTTAGATGCATTTGATGCAAAACATGAAATAAATGTACAATAATTTTATAAAAATTCCTTACATTTTGTTATACGAAAAAGAACTTTTCATTTTTGAAAAGTTCTTTTTGTAAATTTTTGTTTTTATTGTATTATATATTTGAAAAAAAAGTTTAATTATACATATTTTTATGGCATATAGTCACCAGTTAATAGAAAAAAAATGGCAAAAGTTTTGGGAAGAAAATAGAATATTTTCTGTGAAAAATGCTTCGACAAGCTCATCAAACAAAAAAACTTTTTATGCACTCGACATGTTTCCTTTTCCATCGGGAGCAGGGTTACATGTTGGGCATCCAGAAGGGTATACGGCAACAGATATTATTTGCCGAAAAAAACGAATGGAAGGATACGAAGTCTTACATCCGATGGGATGGGATGCTTTTGGGTTACCTGCTGAAAATTTTGCTATTAAAACAGGACAACATCCAGAAATTTCTACAAATGCTAATATAGAAAACTTTACAAAACAAATAAAATCTCTTGGTTTTTCATATGATTGGGAAAGAGAACTTTCTACAACAGATCCCGATTATTATAAATGGACTCAAGATTTATTTTTAAAATTCTATGAAAAAGGAATGCTATATGAAGATGAAAAACTTTTAAACTGGTGTAATTCTTGTAAAGTGGTATGTGCCAATGAAGAGGTAGAACAAGGATTACATGAACGATGTGGAAATGCTGTAACAAAAAAATCTCTGAAACAATGGATGTTTAAAATTACAGATTATGCAGAACGACTATTGCAAGATTTGGAAAAACCAAATGTTATTCTTTTGCATGGCTGGGAAGGAACTGGTAAAAGTAATTGGTTTCCGGAAATAACAGATTATTTAAAAAAAAATGGAATAGATGTTTATCATCCAGATTTTCCAAATACCAATCACCCAAAATATGCAGAATGGAAAGAATTTTTTCAAAAAGAGATACAGCCAAAATTACAACCAAACTCTATTGTTGTGGGACATAGTTTAGGGTGTGGATTTTTACAGAAATATTTATCTGAAGAAAATATTAAAATTGGAGAAATTGTTTTTGTTGCTCCAACTGTAGGGGATTGTGGTGTTGATGAAATTAAAGATTTTTTTACAGAAGAATTTAATTATGAAAAAATTAAAAATTCTGCCGATAATATTTTTATTATTGCGGGAGGAAAAGATAAATATATTACATCTGATGAATTTAAATTTTTAGCAAAAAAATTAAATGCTCATTTCAATTTTTATGAAAATCTTGGACATTTTCTTGAGAATACAAGCATTGAAATTTTAGAGTTTTTCAAAAAAACAGTTCAATCTGTTTTAGATTGGCCAGAAAAAATTAAAGCAATGCAAAGAAACTGGATTGGAAAAAGTGAGGGATTACTTTTTTCTTCTCCATTAATTTTTGAATATACAAAAAAAAGAGGGACCAAATCCTCTTGCGAGGGTGCACACTCAGGAAAGATAAATCTTTCGGGTAGCTCCCGGTCCTCTCAAATTTTCTCAATTGTACTCAATAATATAAAAGAAGTCAAGAAAAAAAACATGAGAACTCATATATCTAAAATTCAAAAAACATTTTTGATTAATAATCAAAAAATTGTTTTTGATGGATTTGCATTATGGGAGCATTGGAAAAGAAAAAATAATTATGAAAAAAAATATAGAAAAGAATTCGCAGCAACAGTAATAAAATCTCTTTCATCTCTTTATTATGAATCAGAGTTTATTGGATATTTTTCTTCAAAAAACTCTATTTATAGAATAGTATTTGAATATATAGAAAAAGATGTAAAAAGAATAAAAACATATTATAGAGTAACCGATTTATCGTCTCTTTATCAAAAAAATAAAAATAATTTAAAAATCCAAACATATAGTACTCATTTTGAAGCATTTAAAGCTGATACTTTTTTTGTTATTGCTCCAGATCATCCACTTCTTCCAAAATTAATTGCTGATGTAGACAATAAAAATGCAATAGAAAAAAAATGTGAGAATATTCTTGAAAAAAGAGCTCAACTCGGATTTGAAGAAGAAAAAGAAAGTGATGGAATTTTTACGGGAAGATATATTCAAGACCCTGTGGGAAATGGGAAATTACCTTTATGGGTGGCAAGTTTTGCTTTGGCTGATTATGGAACAGGGATTGTAAAATGTTCATGTCATGATGAACGAGATTTTGCTTTTGCTAAAAAATATAATATTCCACTAAAAGCAGTATTATTTCCAGAAGATAAAGAAGAAGCAAAAAAAGTAAAAAACCTAGAATATTGCTATAGTGATATGAAAAATGGGGTTCTGACTGAACCTTCAAAATTTTCTGGGAAAAAATCTGGTGAATTACGAGAAGAAATAATGCAATATGTTGAAAAAAATAACCTTGCAGAAAGACAGACGAATTTCCGCCTTCGAGATTGGATTTTTACTCGACAACGATATTGGGGAGAGCCAATTCCTCTTGTTTTTGATGAAAATGGAAAATGTTACCCTTTAGATTCATCAGAACTGCCTTTGCTTTTACCAAAAACAGATAACTATCTTCCTTCAAGTTCAGGAGAAAGTCCATTGGCAAAAATTACCGATTGGGTTCAGGTGAAAGGATATATTACAAAAGATGAAACGGTAAAAATTATTACAAATTCTCATCAAGTGCCAAAAGGAGTTGAAATACAAAATTTCACTCGAGAAACATCAGTTATGCCAAATTGGGCAGGATCAAGCTGGTATTATTTGCGATATATGGATTCAAAAAATTCAAATGAAGCATTTTCAAAAGAAGCAGAAAATAAATGGGGACCAGTCGATTTATATGTAGGAGGAGCGGAACATGCTGTTTTACATCTTCTCTATGCCCGATTTTGGCATAAAATGTTATATGATATGGGAATTGTTTCTACAAAAGAACCATTTAAAAAACTAGTAAATCAAGGGCTTATTCTCAGTTATGCATATCAGCGAAAATCTGGAGGGCTTGTTCCAACTGATGAAATTGAAGAAAAAGATGGAAAATTTTTTGAAATTTCTAGTAAAGAACCAGTAGAAAAAATAACCGCAAAAATGAGTAAATCTCTTAAAAATGTTGTAAACCCTGATGAAATTGTAGAAGCCTTTGGAGCAGATACTCTTCGAATGTATGAAATGTTTATGGGACCATTTGAGCAAAACAAGGCATGGGATACTTCTGCAGTTGAAGGAATGTATAAATTTTTATCTCGAATTCATCGATATTTTACAGAAAAAGAAATTTCTAAAACTTGTCCTTCTCCAGAACTCATAAAACTTACACATCGAACAGTGAAAAAAGTTTCGAAAGATATTGATGAATTTAAATTTAATACGGCAATTTCACAAATGATGGTTTGGATGAATGCATTTCAAAAATTGGATACCGTTCCACAAATAGCAGGAGGAAAATTTGTTCGATTATTAGCTCCTTTTGCTCCACATCTAGCAGAAGAACTCTGGCAAAAATTTTCTCCAGAAGATGAAACCATTAGTTTTAAATCTTGGCCAACATATGATGAAAGTTTATTGGTAGAAAATAATGTAAAATATGCGGTTCAGGTAAATGGGAAATTGCGAGGAGATTTTGAAATTTCTAAAAATGCAACGAAAGAAGAGTGTATTGCAAAAGCAAAAACAATTGAAAAAGTGATGAATAATATCTCTATGTTGGGAGGAGAAGAAAAAGTAAGAAAAGAAATTTTTGTACCAGGAAAAATAGTTGGATTTGTCGTGAAATAATATTTATTTATTTTTTGAATAAAAAATATAAAAAAACTTGACATCTAAAGCAGATTACTTATAATGGACAATCTGTTTTTTTAATTATTTCTATTTGTCATTATATAAAATACAATCTCAATTAGATAATTTCAGGTTTTTTAAGAAATTTCATACATTTCTTCCAAGAATTTATTTTGCTCATCGGCGTGAATATATTGCACCAAGTTTAAATCCTGATAAAGGAATCTCAGTGAGCGTTGAATTATTAGCAAATCTTTTGCTTGTTTATAAGGGTAAAATAATTACAACTATTTATCCAGGAGCAGCATTATACCCTGTTTTTGTTACAGATCTAGATCGTTTAAAATATTATTTTGGAGTAATTGCAGAATTGCAAAAAGATAAACAAAATAATGACTTGCAATATCAAGTAAATGTTTCACAAAAAAATCTTCAAGATGATGAAGTTCTTTCAGCTTTAAACAAACTTCCCGACAATATCATAGAAAAACTAGTATTAGAAATTCATGAAAATGCAATTAACGCATTGGGAACACCATTAGAAACACAAGGGTTAATTGATACTATTCAAAAGGTAAGAGAAACCACAGAGAATGAAATTAATATCTCTCTTGATGATTTTGATGATGGACTGCTGGCACTTTTAAAAAAGAAAAATATCTTTTACTCTAATCTTGCTGATAATATAAATAGAATACTTAATGAAGTGAATCAGATTAAACTTTCTATTTTAGGTTTTAAAGAATTACCACAATGGATAAAAGATATTTTTATAAGAAGAAAAGATGATTTTCAAATAGTTTTTGAACAGCTGAATCCAAAAACAGTTCCAGAAGATGTAAATATGGAAGATGCAAAACATTTAGTACAAACACTCTTTCCTAATGCTCTATATCAGCATTGGGAAAAAGATGCAACTGTCTATTCTGATTTTCAAGAAGAACAAGAATCTTAATTTTTTTTTTTTCTTTTTATTTTCTATTCTTCACTCCGTTTTGAAATAGGTTTATTATATAGTAATGCCTCCAAGAAACAGCGATTCACAGACCAGAAATTGGATATAATTTCATCACAGTCCTTCAATGTGAACAATTTTAATGTCTTTCAAATCGTCATAATAATGTTCATGAGAACAAAATTGTTATTGAATAAATGGTAGTTTTGAGATTAAAATATTTCAATCAAATTGGTTATTGAGAGAGAGAGTGAGAGAGAGAGAGAGAGAGAG